>JBBRVL010000224.1:0-6565 GCA_038246925.1 Chloroflexia bacterium | reverse complement strand
TGATATTTACTAGATAACTTCTAATCCGTAGCCATCTGCGCCTCGTCTCTGGCAGTCATGGTGGTGGCGGGCATACCGCTTGCTGCCATCTCTTTGCCCATCTCCTCAGGTAGAGAGCCGCCTTCGGCCATGCCCATTACAGGGCCTCTATTCGACTTGCGCAACGGTATCTCCTTGAGGAACATTGTGCTTATGAGGCCGATGCCCAACAACACCGCGCCGATGAGGAAGGCTTCCTGTATACCGGCAAAGAGAGCGGGCCTCATTGCACCTGTAATCACGTTGATCAGACTATCGACGAACGCGGCTGGAGTGCCGTTTGCTACCAGTTGGGCTTTCAGCCGCGCCAGGTTTTCTGCACCAACCAGTACGTTTGGATTCAGGTTGGTCAGGTTGGCAAGGAACGCTTCAGGGTTTGGCATGCGGCTGGCTGCCTCTGGCGGCGCTGCGGCTTTCAGCGCGTCATAGCGGCTCACGAACTCAGGCCCGAACTTGTCGTGGAACTGGTTGTTCACGACACTACCGAGGACCGCCACGCCAACAGTGCTCCCTATCGAGCGGAAGAAGGTTACAGCGGCCGTTACCACGCCGACGCGCTGTATCGGGAAGGCGTTCTGCACAACCAACGTATAGAGCGGGAACGCTATGCCGAGGCCAAGTCCCATGATGATCATATAAAAGATAGTAGTGAGGCGGTCAGTCTCCATATTCATGGTGTAGAGGAGGACCATACCGAGGGTCACGAGAAACATACCGATTATGCCTATGATCCTGTACTTGCCGGTGCGCGAGATTATCTGGCCTGTGATTATGCTCGAGAAGACGATTGCCATAGTCATAGGCGTAACCGTGGTGCCGCTCTCGGTAGCGTTATCGCCCTGGATGGCCTGCACGAACAACGGGATATACAGAATAGCTCCGAACAGCCCCACACCTGTCACGAAGACTGTGATCACCGACGTGGTAAAGATGCCATTCTTGAACAGGTCGAGCGGCAGGATAGGCTCCTTAGCACGCGACTCGATGAAGACGAATGCAATCAAGAACGCCGCTGCTACCACTAGCAGACCGATAACGTTGGGTGATGACCACGCCCAGTCTGTTACTTTGCCGATGCCCGGTATGTTAAGGGGATTGCTTGTGCCACCCAGCGAAAGCGCAAGGAGGAGAGGCGTCAAGCCTGCTGTGAGGGTGAACGCGCCTGCCCAGTCAATAGCTTTCTTGGAAGCGTGCTTGGCCTCGTTGGGGAAGGTGGCTAAGAGCACAGCTATTGCGATAATGCCGACGGGTATATTCACGTAGAATACCCAACGCCAGCCAGGGCCGTCCGTAAGCGCGCCGCCAATGAACGGGCCAATCACCGAGGATAGACCGAACACCGCACCGAACGCTCCCTGCCATTTGCCGCGATTTGCCGGGGGTATAAGGTCAGCGATAATGGCGAACGCCAGGGCGAAGAGAATACCAGCCCCCAGTCCCTGTATGCCCCTGAATATGATTAGCTGGAGCATGTCCTGGCTGAGACCGGATAATGCCGACCCCAACAGAAAGACTGCTATACCGACCATGTAAAGCCATTTTCGCCCGTACATATCGGACAGCTTGCCGAATATCGGTACGGTGATTGTTGATGTGAGCAGGTAGATTGTGACTACCCACGAATAGTTCTCGAAGCCGTTGAGGTCGCCTATGATCTGGGGAAGGGCCGGGCCGACAATCGTCTGGTCAAGCGCCGCCAGCAGAATGCCAAGCAGCACGCTGATCATGATCACTGCCAGTTTGCGTCCCTCTACATGGGGGGTCTCATCCTCGATGGGGGTTCCCCAGCCGCCATTGGAGTTGCCGTTAGCCGTTTCTATTGTTGCTGTTCTGTTATTCACTCCTGATGTCCTCCATTATGAAACGTGAAACGTGATTTATTTGGTATTTGGTAATTCCCACATCTATCGCTCATCTTGTTCAACGGACTCTTTGGGCAAGAGGGATTGCAGATGAGCAAACGCACGCATAATATCCGCCAGTTGTTCGTTCGTGAGGGGAGAGAGGTAGTCCGCGAGGGTGGCTCTAAACTGTTCGTGCGCCTTTTTCGCGCTCTCGGCGCCTTTAGCGGTAACCTCAAGGTATATACGTCGCCTGTCTTCAGGGTCGTGTCGTCGCTCTACCAGTGCCTTATTTACCAGGCCATCCACGATACGAGTCATGGTGGGCGTAGTAACATTGAAATGGTGGGCTAGCTCGCTTGTAACCTGCTTGCCCTCAGCGAGCATGCGAAGGGTCCACATCTGGGAGTCGCCCAACTCCCTGCAACCTGGGTCGTTACTTCTCAATCGCTGCTTGACCGTCTTGAACATACGCGGTAACGTTTGTACCATATAGAGCGCAGCCTGCTCCAAAGCATCGGTATGATTGGGATCGCCCGCCTGTTTCTCGGTCCTTTTGAATGTGCTTGCCGTATGTGCCATCTCCACCTCCCGGTTAATGTTGCGCCCACTATTAGTTAGCTAGACTAATCATTGGCGTTGCTATATATTACACCTATCTTTTGAACCTGTCAACTACCCGAATGGTTAGGTTATCAATGTGGAAATCTTTACGGGTCCGAAGCCAGGAGCAGGGTAGGCTGGTCGATCTTGGAACCTTCCGCCTTTTTGTGCGTTAGGTCACTAACAGGGATGTATTCAGACTTACACAGCATGTTGACGCAGCGAGATGTCGTGGCTATAATCGGAACTATACGCGAACGTTATGTCTACGGGGAGCTATATTTATGACACGCCGGTATAGACGTGCGGCCTTTTTACTTGTGCTGGTAACTTTGTGGGTTAGCGGCGCGGGGCCGGTAGGTCAGCTTGTGCCATCCGAGCGAACGGCCTGGGCTGCATCATCGTTGGCCGCCGAGGTATACTCGGGCACGAAGTTTCCTGTGCGATGGGGGTTTTATGTCAACTATAATCCCAATTCCTGGACATCACTCCAGGTGAACGCGAAAAACCTGAATTATGTTTCTCCCTGGTTTTTTTACGTGAACAAAGAAGGCCAGGTCACCGGCAGAGACGACCCAAAGGTAAGCAGGCTGATCAAAGAAGTGGGCGCGAAGAGCCTGCCTATGGTCCAGAACAGCGCCCAATACAACGACTTCACCACAGTGCTAACGGATACTAACAAGCAGATCGCAATTATCGACCAACTGGACGCGCTTATCACAGCTAACGGGTACGACGGCATCACCATTGACTTCGAGTGGGTGAATGCCGCCGACAAGGAGATGCTCACGACCTTCATGGGTCGCCTGTACGAGAGGCTCCAGCCAAAAGGCAAACTGGTAGCTATGGCCGTTGCCGCGAAGAGCGCCGACACGACCTCCGGCTGGTCCGCGCCCTACGACTACAGTGCTCTCGGCAAGGTGGTTGATTACATGCTGGTGATGGCCTACGACTATCACTGGTCCACCAGCGGGCCTGGTCCGGTCGCGCCGATCACCAAACTGCGAGAGGCGGCAGCCTATACAGTGAGTCGCGTCCCTGCGAACAAAGTTATATGGGGGGTCGGCGTATACGGTTATGACTGGGAGCGTAAAGGTATGCCCGCCCCTACCACCAGCAGGACAGCAAGCGCGACACCGACCGCAACCGCGACTTCTACTCCCACGTTTACGAACACACCGGCTGGGACAGCTACTCCCACACCGTCGGGTACGCGTACGGTAACGCCCAGCGCTACACCTACAGGCAAGGCAGAATACCGCAACTATGCGGAAGCGATGGCGGCGGCGGCCACCAACGGCGCAAAGAGCGGTTATGATACCATCAGCGAAGCGCCCTGGGTGATCTATAACCGCGATGGCTGGCAGCGCGAGATCTGGTACGAGAACCGCCGCAGCTTCGACGCCAAGCTAGGCCTCATCGAGAAATATGGTATAGCGGGCTTCGGCATCTGGCGGCTGGGACAGGAAGACCCCAAGATCTGGGAGACGGTAGCAAGCGCAGGACCGCCGGTCGCCTGCAAGCCTATCAAACAGTTCACACCTACCTCGACTAAAGTCTACTTCCCGGAGACGCGGCACAGCCTGGGGGGTCCATTCCTGCGCCACTGGCGGGAGAATGGCGGCCTTGCCATCTTTGGTTACCCGCTGACCGAGGAGTTCACCGAAACAAGCCAGACCAACGGCAAGCGGTATAAGGTGCAATACTTCGAGCGCAACCGTTTTGAGTACCACCCGGAGAACAAGCAGCCAAACGACGTGCTGCTTGGCCTGCTAGGAGTGCAGGTGGCCGGTAACCGCGCCTTTCCTCCCGCACTCGACCCCATCACCGGGGCGGAGAGCGTTTTCTTCCCCCAGGTGAAGCACACGCTGGGCGGGCAGTTCTTCAAGCATTGGCAGGAGTATGGCGGCCTGGGGCAATTTGGCTATCCGATCTCTGAGCCTATAATGGAGCAGAGCAGCATCAACGGCAACACCTACATGGTGCAATACATGCAGCGCGCCCGCTTCGAGCTTCATTCGGTGCCTGACCGCCAGCCGGACACCATGGTGCTGCTTGGCCTGCTCGGTCTCGACGTACTGCCGTGCAGGTAGTATGGTATAATCTCCTAATATCCCGTGGAACGTGAGGGATTAGGGATTAGGGGTTAGGGATTGGAAACGAAAGGTCCCTAACCCCTAATCCCTAATCCCTAATCCCTAATCTGAGGAGGCTGGCCGATGGCCCACACACAAGATGAAATCAAAGGCATCGACATCGACGAGATGAAAAGCAGGCTGCTCGAACTGAAAGCGCAACTTCAGCATGACGTTGCGGTAAAAGAGGATCAGGTCGCTGAGAGCGGCGATGACCTGGTGCCGGAGCGTGGCGGGGTGAGCAACCACATGGCCGACGACGCTAACGAGACTGTCGAACAAGCCACGATGCTGACATTGCAGCATAGCGCCGAACGCCAGCTTGACCACGTGAACGAGGCGCTCGCCCGCATAGAAGACGGCAAGTACGGTACCTGTTCCAATTGCGGTAAGAAGATCAACCCGGACCGCCTCGAAGCCCTTCCTTTCTCCACTCTCTGCATCGATTGCCAGAACCTCTCGGATAGAGGAAGGCTCTAGAGAGTTGTTAGTTGTTAGTTGTTGGTTCTTAGTGATCTCGCACCAACAACAAACCACGAACAACAAACAACTTGTAATGACGAAGCGTAGCGTAGGAATAGTCGCGATGGCGGTGGCTGCAGGAGTAGTGCTGGTATTGGACCAGTTGACCAAGCTCTGGGTGGTATCCAACATCATACCTCGCGGTTCGCGGGAAATAATCGAGGGGTTTGCGCGACTGAGGTACACCGAGAACACAGGAGCGGCATTCGGCCTGTTCCAGGGTTGGACGGGAGTCCTCAGCGTCCTCGCTGTGGTGGTCGTTGTGGCTATTGTCGCGTCAGCACAGCGCGTGGGCAGCGGTAGCCGAACGTCGATGCTCGCGCTTGGCCTGGTGACGGGCGGGGCTATAGGCAACCTGATAGATCGGGTGCGGCTCGGCTATGTTGTCGACTTCATCGAGGTATATGCCGCCCGTGTGAACGTGAATAACACGGTCTATACATTCCCAGTTTTCAACGTGGCCGACAGCGCCATCTCCATAGGCGTTATACTTTTGCTTTTGACGCTATTTATGCAGAAGGAGGAGCCTGTCGCGGTGCCCATCAACATGCCTGCCCCCGCTTCGCTCATGCCCACACACAAAGCTACACCCTGGTTCACGCACCCGGAAGGGTCCTCAAACCGCCACGCAGAGGAGCCTAAAGTCGGAGAGTCCTAAAGTGTACGATAGCCCCGCACCCCCTCCATCAGGAGGTCGCGTGGAGGAATGGCGTGTGGACGGCGCGGAGAATGGCGAGCGGTTGGACAAGCTACTGGCCGGGCGGGTCGTAGGAGTGTCGCGCTCCTACTCTTCAACGTTGATCGAAAGCGGGCAGGTGCTGGTTAACGGTGAGCCTGCGCAGAAGCCATCTCATAAGGTGAAATCGGGCGACCTGATATTTGTCACGCTTCCCCTGCCTGGGCCGAGCGGTCTGACAGCCGAAGCAATCCCACTGACGATAGTCTATGAAGACTCGGACCTGCTGGTGGTAGATAAGCCTGCGGGCATGGTGGTCCACCCCGCACCGGGACACAGCGGAGGCACGCTCGTCAATGCCCTGCTTGCCTATGTGCCCGGCATTGAGCTTGATATGGGCGATGAGGCGCGGCCTGGTATTGTACATCGTCTGGATAAAGACACGAGTGGGCTTATAGTGGTTGCCAAGCGAAGGTCGGCGCACGAGGCTCTTTCTAGGCAAATGTCAGCGCGCACTATGCACAAAGAGTACCTGGCGGTGGTGAGCGGCAAGCCCCGCCCGCCCTCCGGCGTTGTAGATGCGCCTCTTGCGCGAGACCCACGCGACAGGCAGAGGATGGCGGTGGTGAGCAACGGCCGCCACGCCCGCACCCATTACTCCACCGACCGCGCTCTGGATGGCTATACACTCGTCCGCGTAACGCTCGATACGGGACGCACCCACCAGATACGCGTGCATATGGCTTCTA
>JBBRVL010000223.1:0-6571 GCA_038246925.1 Chloroflexia bacterium | reverse complement strand
CCTGCTTGGCTGGCTCCAGACTAATCTCTACCAGCATGGCCGCAAATTCACCCCCAACGAGCTACTCCAGCGTATCACAGGCGAGCCGGTTGGCACCTCAGCGTGGATAAGCTACGCAAAGGGTAAGTTCTCGAAATTGTACGGGTTGTAATGTGGTGGGACTTCCCCTTGGGGGCTTATCTTTGTACAAAGGTGACACAGGATGTCAGGATGAACCATATATAATCTCCTAAGAATGCCTAACAAAACCAACAAGGTCCAAAAGGGGAGAGCCATTCGTAGGGGCATGATGTATCATGCCCCTACGTTACATTTGGTTTTGTTAGGCGCTCTTAGCAGATAAGTGCAACCAAGGAGGTTATGTCCAATGCAAAAGGAAGAGACGAGCGGGGTAGTGGTCACACGCAACCGCCCAAAGCTGCCTGAAGAGTACAACGTACCCATGGGTGAGGAAGGGCTGCTTGAGTGGGACTGGTCGTCTACGATACGGCCTGGGACAATGTACTTCCTGCCTACGTTGCGGCCTGTAATAAAGTGGACAAGCAGTTTATAGAAGGAGGAGACTAAATGAAAGAATATAGCGCTGCGACAACGATCAAGGCCTCGCCTGAAAAGATCTGGGAGATTCTGACGAATGCCCCGGCCTACCCCGAGTGGGACCCGGTGGCAGACAGGATTGAGGGCCGTATCGCACCGGGCGAGACGATAAAGGCGTATACAAAACTATCGCCTGGTCGCGCCTTTCCGGCCAAAGTTACCGTGTTCGAGCCTGGCCGCAAGATGGTATGGAGTGGTGGTATGCCCCTGGGACTATTCAAAGGGGAGCGCACCTTCACTCTCACACCCGACGGCAGCGGCTCCACCAGATTCACTCTACGCGAGGTGTTCAGCGGGCCGTTGCTCCCCTTAATCGGCCGTTCGATACCCGACATGACCTCGGCATTCGAGCAATTCGCGGAAGGGCTTAAGAGCCGCGCTGAGGGTGCTGGTTGATCTTTAATCACCGTCCAACGATCAAGGTAGAGGTGGCATATTCTCTGCGTCCAACCACCCCGCGAAGAACTTACGCAGGTCCTTACCACTCACCTCCTCAGAGAGGGAGATAAAGTCATCCGTAGTGGCGTTACCATACTTGTAACGCTCGGTATAGGTGCGTAGGATATTGAAGAACGTCCCATCCCCCACTTCTTTTCTTAAGGCGTGGAGGGTAAGGGCGCCGCGTACGTATACACTGGGGTTGAACAGATCGTCGGGAGGCGGGTTGCCAGGGGGTGGGAAATCGCCGTTCTCGGCGAAGCTGTATACACCCCGCATCTGGTTCTCGAACGCCTCCTTACCCTCCTTGTGTTCAAGCCATAGGTATTGGGCATAAGTAGCAAATCCCTCATTCAGCCAGATGTCCTTCCATGTCTGTAAGCTCACGCTATCCCCGAACCACTGGTGAGATAGCTCATGAGCCACGACCTCCCCAGCTGAGGCGCGCCCCAGGCCAACATTTTTACCAAAGAGCGACATCGTCTGGGTTTCCAATGCGAATCCCAGGTCTAGATCAACCACTACCACGCCATATGCCTCGAATGGATATGGTCCGAAGATTGTGTTGAAATATTCGATGATCTCGGCGGTATCGGCGAAGCTGTTTCTCTGCGCCTGAGGCCACGTCGCGGGGAAGTAATTGCGGATGAGGAGTCCGCTCGGCCCCTTTTCCTCCACTCTATCGTAATCAGCGATATTCACGGTCACAAGGTAGCTTGCCACAGGATTGCTTGTCTCCCAGACGAATGTGTTCGTGCTGCCGTTATCTATCGTCTCCCTAAGCAGCCCATTCGCCGCCACATCATACGGCTTGGGGACTGTGATGCGCATCGTGTAGGTCGCCTTGTCGCATGGGTGATCGTTTACGGGGTACCAGGTGGCCGCGCCCGATGGCTCACTCGCCACATATACTCCGCCTTCATAACTATTCCAGCCCTCTTTGATAGGCGACTCGTCGATCTCCTGGGCTGAAGGTACACCATTATAAACAACCACAACCTGGAACGTGCTATTCTCTGCCATGAGGCCAGGAGGCGTTATCGTCATCTCGTGCCCATCGCGTTTGTATTGCGCTTCGGCGCCGTTCACAGTCACTTTAGCTACGTTCAGACCCTGAAAATCAAGGTTGAATGCGTCGAGCCTGCGCAGGGTTGTCGCATTGAGCGCGGCGGTGGCTGATATCTCCTTCGTCTCCATATTCACGCTAATATCGAGGTCGTAGTGCTGGACATCGTAGCCACTGTTGCCGAGGCCGCGATAGAAGGTATCTCCTATAGTCTCCGGGCCAGATGGTGGATTTTCGAACTCACAGCCTATGACACCTTGTCCGGGCGTCTTTCTGGCAACTGGAGTCGCGGCTGCCGAAGGTGAAGAGACAGCTGTGGTCGCGCCAGAGGTAGCGGTCGAGATGGAAGTGGTGGGCTTGGCTGTCCTGCTCGGCTCTGAAGTAGCTGCCGATGTCATAGTAACTATTGGAACGGGGACAACAGGTGTTGGGCTTACAGGTACAAGCCCGTCGCAAGCTGCCGTGATAGGCATCAGAAGCAGAAGTAAAATGTTGAAGATACGCTGTTTCGAGAGCTTCATAATTGGATAACCGCCTGCAATAGATAAGTTAACGCACAGTATAAATCATGCAGTTCATACACTTCTACACTATAACTAAACCGTCCGCCTCATTGTGGTTCAATAACGAAAGGGGTGAATATAATATCCACCCCTTTCTCTAGACCACAGGCCAACTGTCACCTACCAATCACAAAATAGTAAATGAGAAAGATGACGAGTAGCAAGAGCAGCACGGACCCCCAGGGAAAATCGACAGGACGCCATCCACGCCCCTGCATCGATCCCGCGGAACTCCTACCCAGTAGGCGTGGCACATCTGTTACCACTGTATTCTCCCGGAACAACAGGGTTGCTTTTAAGCGAAATGCGGTCTGATTATGCAACAGGTATTCCCAGGGCTTAGAGGGTAACGCCTCAGGCAGCACAACGGTGATAATGTCATCTTGATGCTGTTGATCCAGGGCATCAATATAAGAAATAAGAGGGCCGATAAGGGAACGGAACGGGGACTCAATCATCACCATATTGATGTCTGTGGCAGGCAGAACTGTGTGCCATTCCTTGCTGAATTGCTCGGCTTCATCCTGATCTTCCCCTTCTACGATGTGTACGGCAGTGACATTATTGGATAAGGAGCGAGCATAGTTCAGCGCCCTTATAGTAACCGCGTTCAGGCGGGCCACCGGCACAATAAATGTATGCTTGAAGCTCACTGCGTCCTGGGGCGATACTGCGGCTTGCTCATGCTCTTCCTTTTCGACCCTCATATAGTGCCTGTTGATAGCCAGGAACATGACAATCAGAACTGGTATAAGCACAAGGACTATCCAGGCCCCGTATTGGAACTTTGTCACAGCAGAGATAATGAGCACCAGACCCGTAGTCAGCGCACCCAGGCCGTTTACCAGCAAGTTGCGTTGCCAACCTGGTGCCTTGCCACGCCACCAGCGCACTACCATGCCACTCTGAGATAGGGTGAAAGAGTTGAACACGCCCACGGTATAGAGGGGGATGAGAGCTGTTGTATCTCCATCGAAGGCGATTATGAGTATACAGGCCAGCACTGCCAGCGTGATAATGCCCCATGAGAAGGCCAGCTTGTCGCCTCGAAATGCGTACTGGCGTGGCATAAATCGGTCACGAGCCAGAAAGTAGGAAAGCCTGGGGAAGTCAGCAAAGGCGGTGTTAGCAGCAAGTACCAGAATGAGCGCCGTGACAATCTGGATGTAAAACCACATTGGGTTGGTTCCACCAATGTCAGGGAAAATAGTACGCGCCAACTGGGAGAGTACTGTCTCATCCTCGCTGGGCCGCAGATGAAGCTGCGTTGCGAGGAACGTTATGCCGCTGAACATACTGATAGCAGTTACTGCCATAATAGTGAGCGTGGTACGAGCATTCGTTGCCTCGGGCGCCTTGAACGCCGGTACGCCGTCTGATATGGCCTCCACACCAGTTAGTGCGGTACAACCTTGAGTGAACGCACGTAGTATGAGAAATATCGAAATACCCTCAGTACCGTATGGAAGGATTTCTCCCGGTGGAACGTATACCGGCTCGCCGCCTATCCCAAAAAACACGCGGAGCAGGCCATAGCCAATCATACCTAGTATGCCCACAATGAAAAGGTAAGTGGGTAAGGCGAATATATTACCCGACTCTCGCACCCCACGCAGGTTAATGACAGTGACCAAGATGACCACAAAGACGCATATCTCTACTCTTATCGGCCGAAGTTCAGGGAAGAGCGAGTAGATAGCAGCTATACCTGCCGAGACGCTTACAGCAACAGTCATAGTGTAGTCGATAAGGATAGACGCGGCTGCGGTAAGTCCAGGCAGAGTACCCAGGTTATCTTTGGTAACTATGTATGAGCCGCCACCTCTTGGATATGCGGCTATCGTCTGCCTGTAGGAGATAGCCACAATTGCCAGCAGCACCGCGATAGCCAGCCCAATGGGGAGGGTCAGACTGGTAATCGCTGCCGCGCCAGCTAAAAGAAGTACGCGAAGAATCTCCTCTGTGGCATAAGCTACTGAGGAGAGCGGATCAGAAGAGAGGACAGCCAGCGCCTTGACTTTAGTCAGCCGTTCGTGAACAGACTGATCATTGCTGATTGCCCTTCCAACCAGCGTGCGCTTGATGGTATGGAAGTATCGACCCCACTTACTCCGAGGCTGGTCTGCGGCCAGGGAGGCAGTGAGCCTACCAGTTCCCCTATGTCTAAACGGCCCCGCCGTGCGTACTTGTCTTATGTAGCGGTCACCTGGACGTGTACCCGTAACATGCTCCTCCCGACGAAGGTCCGCTCTGACCTTATGCTCACTGTTTATAGATGGTGAGGCGCTAGAGATTTGGTCATGCATATGTTCCGCAGCTTCTTGCCCAGATACAGCTTCAACAGAGGGACCTTGTACCCGATCTTGATGATCCTGGACCTTAGCCCTAATTCTCTCTGGGCTTCCTGTGGTCCCTGGAGTAATGTGATCTCTATTTTCCGCGATATTATCAGGTTCAAGAACATCATCCATACCATTTTGCGATTTTGTCATTCTTAGCTCACTTGATGAGGATTAGCCCAAGTGAGCTAATCGCTTTCTGCTTTCTGCCTTCTGATCCCTAATCCCTGGTCAAAACCCTACTGCATACATTCCCGTCGATAAGTCCCCAGGCAGTGGCGCGTATTGCGCCACCAGACATAGCAACTTCTCAATAGGAAACGGTTTGGCAAGGAACGCCGCCCCCGCTTCGCTCATGCCCACCTTATCCAACTGCTTCGGGCTGGGCCTTGTGGATGCAGACATTAGGATTATCGGCACATCTTCGGTACACGAGCGAAGCCATTCGGCCACATCCCAGCCCGTGCCATCGGGCAGATTGATATCAAGTATCGCCAGGTTGGGCTTTATGGCGATCTTGTCCACCGCCTCACGGAAGCTTGCAGCTTGAAGCACCATATAGCCCTTTGCCTGTAAGTAACGGGTAAGAACTTTGCGTAGCGGCGCATCATCTTCCACTATCAGAATGAACGGTTTCTGCTCAAGCATGACTATTCCCTATAACTTCCATTTGTTACCTT
Source organism: Chloroflexia bacterium (assembly GCA_038246925.1). Classification (GTDB taxonomy): domain Bacteria; phylum Chloroflexota; class Chloroflexia; order QHBQ01; family JADMIH01; genus JADMIH01. The sequence goes on along the minus strand of JBBRVL010000223.1, from coordinate 888 downwards.
CGACTTCTGTTCTGTCTGTTCGTTTTTCCGAATGCGCCCTGAATCATGAGAGCAGACACACTCGCGTGCTATCCTGAAAGTATATGACCGGCCACGTAAGGAATGTATAAGGACCGAAGCCAAAAATATAAGAAGAATATAAGAGTTCCCGTCAGCCTAAGACGGAAGCGGGCCACCCTGTACTTAATGGGTGATAAGTCAGGGAAAGAGGTATAGTAAATATATGGAGAACCCTAAATGAGCAGGCTTCCAGGCAACCAGATGATGCGCCGGACTCGCACTGTGCGGTCTAAGGCCATGAATACACGGCATAAGCTCGACCACAGGGTCGGCTCACTGGAGATGCAAGACGGCTTTATGCCGAGGTTGATGCAGTACGGCAGCACCGTAGCTGCCCTCTCCCTGGCTACTGCTTTGCTATTTTCGGTGCGGGAGTCAATCGGCCTGCTGAATATGGGCATGGTCTTTTTGATCATAGTAGTAGGCGCAACCGTGCTGGCCGGACAGCGAGCAGGCATATTCGCCTCGCTGCTTGGCTTCGCTATGTTCAATTTTTTCCTCGTACCTCCCTACCTGACTTTCGTGATAGCGGATCTGCAAAACATCCTTGCTCTATTCGTCTTCCTGGGGGTATCAACGCTGATAAGCTGGCTCATAGCAGGGGCACGCGAACAGGCAGCGCATGCACAGCGGCGGGCCGAGGACGTATCCCGGCTCTATGAGCTAAGCCAGGCTATAACAGGCGCACGCCATATGGATGATGTACTGCCTGCTATTGCCGCGAAAATAGCAGATGTCTTTGACGCAAGGTGCTGCTGGATACTCTTACCCAACGGCAAGGGGCAACTAGCTGTCCAGACGCAGGCCATAGCGGTTAATAGGTCACCT
>JBBRVL010000222.1:0-6640 GCA_038246925.1 Chloroflexia bacterium | reverse complement strand
GCCGCTGGAGAGGCGGACTGTATTGCCCCTACGACCTCGGCTGCGGTAGAGGCCCATACCGGCAATAAGCATTACAACGAGTCCTATTATCATCACAGTTGGCACGTAGCCGAGCCAGTCGGCCATTGCCCCTGCGATAGCAACAGGCACGATCAAGATTATGTTTGAGACGGTGTAGAATGCACTAAAGACGCGAGCCCGGATATTCTCAGGGGCGCGTTCCTGTAGAGCTGTCTGGGCAGGCACCGAGATGAAGCTATTGAACAGGCCAAGTAGCAATGTAATAAGCCCAAGCGCCACGAGTACAATCGTGCCGTCCGGGTCGGGTTGCCCGAATAACCCATAGACATAGTCCAGGATCGGGTAGAGAATAGAGAAAGCCACCAGCGTAAGCCCCGCGTACAGCAGGTTCCAGTTTATCATGCTCTCACGGTTGTTCTCGTTGGATAGGCGACCCACTAATATGACGCCCAGAACAAGCCCCAGCCCACCCGGCATGAGTATATAAATGAGCTTACTGTCGTCTATGCCTAGCACGTTCTCCAGGAAGCCGGGGCCGATAGTACCTAGCATCATGAAGACGGCGATTGCGATTGACCAGTAGAGTATGGCGCTCATTATTACCGGGTCGCGCCTGATGAAATGCCAGCCCTCTGCAAGCTCTTCGCCCGCCGTATGGAAGCCGCTCTTAGCAATCCGTGTAGCCCCTACCGCTACTTCAGGCACGCCTACTTTCTCGCCCTTAGCACGGCGGCTTGCCGCGGTTTGACCGGGCGCGTCTTGTGGGAGGAAGTAGGTGCAAGCCGCCGCCGCGATGCAGAGGAGGAAGATAACTATATAGAGGCCGTTGAAGTTGTTGTGGAAGACAGTCAGGAGGAGGAGGGGGCCGAGCAGCACGAAACCCCCAAGCTGGGTCGCGGGTAAAGTGAGGTTGAATAGTGAGTTGGCCGCTATCAGTTCTTCCTTCTTCACCACCAGTGGTATCATTGACGCTTCGGCGGGGTTGAACAACTGGCTCACAGAGGAGAATAAGAGGGTCACCACATAGAAGATGGGCAAGACGGCGCCCACGCCCCACCTCTCATCGGTCAGAAGGTACGCAAGCACCATCACACCGCGCAGGACGTTTGTGATAGTGAGCATGGTCTTCTTTGAGTTGCGCTCGACAAAGACTCCTGCGAGGGCGGCAAAGAGGATGGCGGGCAGCGTGAAAGAGATGACGATGCCCGATACGGCCGTGCTGGAGCCGGAGATACGGTGCACCTGTAGCACAAGCGCATAATTGACGATCTGCTGGGCCGTCTGTGAGAGTATCTGGGCGGACCACAGCTTGAGGAAGTCGCGGTTCTTGAGCACGTCCATAACCCTTGCAGGGCGCTGTGCTGTGATCGGTTTTTCGCTTATAGCCTTCTCTTTTATCATTGTTGGGCAGAACGGAGCCTTAATACTTCTCTCATGTCGTGCTTACTACTAATCTACGCACTACGTACCTTTATTTACAACGTATATTGTACGTCTCATAACACATCATGTTTCACCAATTATACTCCAAAGTTGCTCTCCGGCCTCTCCAGCAAGGTCTTCACTCTGCGCTCGAACTCTGAGCGGGCGATCAGCACCTTGTGGTCGCATTTTAGGCAGCGCATACCAATATCGGCTCCTACACGCACAACTTTCCAGTCGTAGCTGCCGCATGGGTGAGGCTTGCGCAGCCTGTAAACGTCGCCCAACTGTATATCCATAGGCTGCATGGTTCTCTTCTCCGTGCCTGTGATTTGCAAGGGGTATTATAGCATAGGGGTTGGGGATTAGGGATTAGGGATTAGGGGTTAGACCGCTAAGCGTTTTGTGTTCATCGCAGAGGCGCAGAGGCGCGGAGGGTTTTGGAGGGCGAGAGGATGCGGCTGTTTGCGTAACATCATGTGATGGGCCAGTGATGTAGCTCCTCCTTCCCTCGTATATTTTACGGTGATACCGTCGTTAGGGGGTGGGTATGGAAGGTGTAAGTAGTGGTGGAGGAGATATCCATTGACGGGTGGATAGGTCGAAGCCGAAGGTAACAAGTGGGTTGTTATCCACTGTAATCAGGGTCATAGTAGGCCAGTTGACACCTACTATGCGGACTCTTCCATATCTGCCAGGTGTTATGTATGACTGCTTTAGGCTGACGTCTGAGAATTCCACTGTCATCGTATAGACCCTTATCATGCCTTGTGAAGTGTCAGGTTCCGCGGCACCGGACTCGATAATCAGGTATTCATTACCAATCCTTTCAGCCCAGCAGCCTAAATACCCAAACTCTCTATCTGGGTCAGCACAGTCACCGAGAGGTCCTCCAGTTGGCAACGCAAGTGCAGGCCCTCGCGTAGGTACTATGTATGGAGGGGAAGTGGGGTAAGGTGTGCCCAGCGCGAAGCTCGTCAAACTTGCGTTCACTAAGCGCCTTTCCTCAGCAAAACGTGCATTCTTGGTGGCGTCTTTCTCAGGGCCAGTACGGGTTGGGAAGATGTGGGGAGCGGTGGAGGGGATACCCATTGGCGGGTGGATAGGTCGAAGACCAAGAGTACTCCCGGCGTCTGGGTAGCCCAAGGGGTCAAGGAGGCTCTAGGAGTTCTAATATCTATAGGAGCTAGGGAAAAGAGAGTTCCGCTTACTATTGCGATGCGCATTGTCCCTAATCTCAGTGGGGTAGAATAGATTTCAGTTGCGGGTGAACTGGGATCAATATATGGGCCATGACTGATGACAATCACACCCTGCGATCTAAAAGGATCGGTGAAAGGACTCTCATTACCGGACGCAATACTTATCACTTCCCCATTTACTATTCCACGCCAGCAATCGACAAGCTCAGGCTCAAGTTTGCTTCCTCCACTACAATGATATAAGCCGTAACCCCAGGTTGGCGTTGGTAGAGGGGTGATCATAAGGGGTATAGGTCTTGCCGGAGTGAGGGCAACAACCGTCATTCTTTCCTCACGGTAACGTGCCACTCGCGTATCAATCGCAGCGTGCGTTGCAACACCAGACGTGACAGGTATGGTTGTCTCAGTGGGCTTTGTGGCTTGAGGTGTCGCATTGCAAGCTATTAGAAAGCAGGACACAAGTAGTATGGCTGCCAGAATTAGCAGTAGTTGTCGCATATCTGGTTGTGGTTTATGCAGGCTCATAGGGTTATCACTTGCGCGGGGTCTATAAATAGGTGCCCTTATTGTAGCAATTGGCGGCGCATCATACTAGAGCCACATCCCGGTTGCTCTGCCTGCAATTGGCAAGTTGACACTCCTCTACCCCCATGCTATCATCCTGCGGCGTAGATATTACGCATGAAGGTGAGTTTCTTCCCAATGGAAATCGGCATCCTATGAAAATTGGTCCTGATGACCTTGTGCTCGACGTAGGTAGTGGACACAGCCCGAACCCACGAAGCGACATACTGTGTGACCGCTACATCGAGGATGACACTGAGCGTGGCGGGGCGATTCGGGTAGATCGCCCCTTGATTGTGGCCGACGGGCACAACCTGCCATTCAAGGACAAGGCGTTTGATTACGTGATCGCCTCCCATATCATCGAGCACATGGACGACCCTGAGCGGTTCTGCTCCGAGCTTGCCCGCGTCTCAAGGCGGGGCTTCATCGCATCTCCCACCGAGCTTGCCGAGCATATGTTTTACTGGTCGTTTCACAAGTGGTACGTGAACAAGATTGGGAACAAGTTGATCCTCCACCCCAAGGTGAACGTGCCTAACATCTTCGGGGAGCTATTCGATTACCTCTACGAGTACAACCCCTGGTTCGCCCGATTTCACAGATCGCTGCCCGATATGTTCTGGATGGAATACGAGTGGGAAGGCAAGATCGATATCGCGATACGCGAGCGTTCTCCACTCAACCTCGAAGACCCTCACTCTCTCAAGCGTATGGTCGTGCCGAGGGAGTCGCCTGTAACCTCGCTCAAGCGGACGGCAACGACAGTGGGCGATGAGTTCTTGCCCAGGAAGGTGAAGAGCCTCATCACAAACGCACGACGCCAAAAGCGCACTCCCTCACGCAAGGTCAACCTCGAAAACATCCTGGCCTGCCCCGCGTGTGCCGGTGACGTGAAAATGCTGCGCGATGCAGTAAAGTGCAATAGCTGCTCAAGGGTCTATCCTATAGAACGGGGCTTCCCGATGATGCTACTCGACCAGGATATGCGCAACAGACCGGAGGATGCCGCAACAGTAGATCGCGCTGTGGCCGCTGCCGGTGGGCCCCTCGGCTAAAGTAAGAAAGTTACTGACCAATACCCAAAGTACCTTTATGAAGACGAAACATTCATCTACCCTTCTCAGCATTTACCTGATAGCAATTATCGTTTTGTCCTCATGTGATCTGAGTCCGATGCCTACGCCTACAGTCGGGCCTACAGCTTCGCCGACACGCGTACCTCCCACATTTACCCCTCAGCCTACCCGCACGCCGACACAGACGCCAACCCCTACTCTCACCCCGACACAGACGCCCCAGCCGACCATCATCTCGATACCCAGCCCACAGGCAACAAGCATCATCACGGGCAGCATCAATTTCACTCGCCAGCAATACGATGAGGCGTTGAAGAAGTGGCGCGATCTGGCCGTGAGGGAGTACGAACTGGTAGTCAGGTTCGAGGCTTTTTCCCCGTTCGCAGGCACGTGGAACCTACACGTGACGGAAGGCATTCCTGAGATAACCAGCTATACACGCCTGACGGGCACTCCGACCACCCCCACTGTAGGTGGCGCTGCCCTCAAGTTCCTTGCGGTAGACGATAGGTTTGCCCTGATCGAGGACAGGCTGGCGAGAGTCGAGTCGAACTCGTTGAGCGCGATAGACCGGCAGTCGGACTTCCTGGTCACTTTCGACGCGACTTATGGCTATCCTGCGTCGGTAGAGGTGAAAGCCAAACCGAACGCAACGGTGAGCGACATAGACAGCAGCGTGAAGGTAGAAACCCTGAAGATAATCAGGCGCGGTACTCCCGTCGTTCCCTAATCCCTAATCCCTAATCCCTAATCCCTGGTCACTGTGATCCCGCACATCTCCAGCAGCCGTTGGCTATAGCGCACGGGCCAGCCTGTCAGCTTGCGACGGTGGTCGTTGGGGGAGTGCGTGTCCGAGCCTGAGGACGTGAGAAGGCCGCGGTCGGTGCAGAGCTTGAGGTAGTAGGCGACATCGTAAGCCGAGTGGTAAGGATGCCACACCTCGAAGCCCATCAAGCCCGAACCTATCATCTCTTCCAGCGTCTCCTGGCTCGGTGGATTGAAGCCTGGCTCCGCGCGGGCCGGGTGGGCCAGGATGGGGATAGCTCCGCTCTCTCGGGCGCTCTGTATCGCCTCGCGCATATCTCGCTGTGGTAGAAAATCGACGCCTACCGTCTTGGCAAGCTCGTGGGCCTCTTTCATGTTGGGCGCGTACTCGTGCTTGATGAGCGCCTGGAAGACATGATAAGGGGCGATAGATTGCCCTCTGGTGCAGATATTCAGTATGGCGGGGTCTATCCTTTTGCCCTGCCTAGCAAGCTCCTCCACGCCGTTGGCACATAATTCCGCGTACTTCCTTGAGTTCTCCTCTAACGGTCCAATGAATCCCTTATCGGTCAGATCCACATTGTAGAGGAGGAGGTGATACTGTACTTCCCCCCACTTGCAAGATACTTCCACGGCGGGGATTACATGTATGCCGTGCTTTGCTGCTTCGTGCTGTAGAGGCAGTACATTATCTACCCGGTCATGGTCGGCAAGGGCTATGATAGAGAGGTTTTGCGCCTTTGCTGCTTCGGCTAGTTCTGCGGGTGTGAATCGTCCATCTGAGGCAGTGGTATGCATATGGAGGTCAACTATTGCGTCAGATGCTATTTTGACGTTTGATAAGCGCCCGGTGGGATTGGGTTGGAGTGCGTGCTGGCTCATAATTATTCTGGGGCGTGAAACGTGAAACGTGAAACGTGATGCTTGTGACGAGGATTAGCCCGCCCGCGACCAGTGTCATTCTGAACGAAGTGAAGAATCCGTACTGGAGGGTCTGTACTGAGGAGGCTGATTCTTCACTTCGTTCAGAATGACAATATAAGCCTGGTAGTCGAGGAACGAGATTCTTCGCTGCTTAAAAAGACAAGGATAGGAGGTACACTGGGTACTGACCCTACACTATCTCCAAATCCTCCTCTACATCTTCAACTCCGGGTACGCTGCCTGCAATCTGCTCGGCTTGCTCGATGTCGTCGAGTGACCTAACTTTGCCGTGGAGAAAGACTGTTCCGTCCTCTACCTCAACTTCAATGTTCAGGTCGGTCGTATAGGCGTCGGCGCGCAGCGCGTAGCGCACCCGCTCGGCTATCTCTTCATCATTAGTCTGGAGGCGGAGTGGGTGGTCCACTGTATCGATAGGTTCTTCGAGTGAAGTGGCGGCAAATCCCCCTAGCACATCCACGCCTTCCAGCGGGTCGTCTGATCGAAGGGGCGGGTCGGTCGGGGGGAAATAAGGCTCGCCTTCTTCGATAGCCTCGATCATATCGGTGGTTCCAGGGTCGTCCATGAAGTCAGGCTCTTCGCCTTCGACACGCCAGGTACTATCGAGATTGAGCACGTCGGGGTTGGTACTCATCTGCTCGCTTT
>JBBRVL010000221.1:0-6690 GCA_038246925.1 Chloroflexia bacterium | reverse complement strand
CATTGTGGGCCTACCGTGAGCGCATGACCGCGGGTAACGGCAACGCTCCAATTGGTGCAGTAAAGACCGCATTTCGTCAAGCGAAAGTGTTTGCCCGGCGCGGACGGCGCTATGGCAAGCGAGCGTTATAGCCATCTCTTCCCGCCAGCGCGAGGGGTGACTTCCACGCATCACGGTATCGAGCAGATCGATCAAGTCGCGTCCAACGTCCCGCCGGGAAGACGCATAGATAGCCGGGACCACACGCACAAGTAAAGATGTCTCCCCGAAAGGCTCGATCTCAAAGCCCAGACCATACAGGAGCGGCAGAACTTGCTCGACTTCTGCCCTCTGGGACGCAGTCAACTCGAGTGTTGCGGGCTGTAAAAGGGGCTGTACGGGCAGACCCTCAGTCTCCAAAGCATCTCCAAGCTGTTCGTAAAGAATGCGTTCGTGTGCGGCATGTTGGTCAAGTAGGAAGAGGCCGTCAGGTCCCTCCGCGATGATATAGGTTGAGCCTACCTGACCCACAACTCTGAGGGGAGGTAGTGTCCTTTCTCGCGCGGCAGGTAATGGCTCGACATCAGTACGATCACCATTAGTGCTGTGACCGTTCCACAGGTCTGACTGAGCGTGCTGCGCTGGCATATCCGGTGTGCCCTCATGCCAGGATCTTGTAGAGGGATCGATGTTGCCCTGTGATAGAGACCACCCTTCCGCCGTCCGAGAGCCATAGACAGGTGCGGGGACGTGGGCTTGTAAGGATGAGCGTACTGCGCGCTGCACGGCGCTGAAGACGGCGCGTTCATCCCGGAACTTCACTTCCGCCTTGGCCGGGTGGACGTTCACATCAAGCAACGAGGGATCAATAAGCACGTTGATGATGCTGATGGGTCGCCTGCCGACCATGAGCAGTGAATGGTACGCTTCCTCGACACCAAACTGAAGCATTCGACTCTGGACGGCTCGCCCGTTGATGAAAAAGTGCATCCCTTGCCGGTTTGAGCGCGAATGGGCCGGAGGGGCCACGTAACCGTAAACATCAATTGGCTGAGTGTGCCGCGCTACGTAGCCAGAGGACCGCCGGCCGTCCGTCACAGGTTCGACACCAACCGGAAGGAGCGCGCGAGCAACGTCCGGGCCATACACGTAGGAGGCCGCCGAGCGTAAATCACCGTCACCCGGCGTCTGTAAGGAGGTCCGACCTTCATTACTGAGAGTAAAACTTATACCAGGGTGCGCCAGCGCATACTGCTGTAGGAGAGCGGTGATATGGGCAGCTTCGGCCTGGGGACTCTTGAGGAATTTGAGCCGCGCGGGCAGGTTGTAAAAGAGGTCGCGCACTGTGACAATTGAGCCATGGGGCGCGCCTTTCGGACCTTCCGCGACAACCGCCCCTCCCTCCAGCGAAAGCTCATATCCTCCCTGCTTGCCATGTGGGCGGCTCAACAGGTTAACTCGGCTGACGGCTGCTACCGAAAAAAGCGCCTCTCCGCGAAAGCCAAGAGTGCGAACCGTCCACAAGTCCTCTGCTGTTAGTATCTTGCTCGTGGCGTGGCGCATGAAGGCGCGCGGCAGTTGGTCAGGCTCGATCCCGCAGCCGTCATCAATGATGCGTATAAGCTCTCGCCCTCCGCCCCTTATCTCGACACGCACATTCCGCGCGCCTGCGTCAATCGCATTATCGATCAATTCGCGCACTACGGACGCAGGACGCTCGATGACCTCACCCGCGGCGATTTTTGATGCTACGTCATCCGGCAGGACGTGTATTTGGCTGGTATTGTGTAGTCTAGTTGTCACGTCAGTGGAGGTTTTCGCTGTGCAGGTCCTCTAATCCAGGTTCAATGCCGCCCGAAGTTCGTCTTCCTTGCCTGTTGGACCAACAAGCGCCAGGTGTAGTTTTTCCGTCGAGAATAACTCTTCGGTTAGCTGGCGTATATCGTTCGCGCTCACCGCTTCGACACGCTCAAGCGCCTGCTCCACGCTATCTATATGATTGAGCATGAGTTCCTGCCAACCCGCCCAGTAGGCCACATAGCTGCTTCTTTCAAGACCCAGAAGAGTGTGCCCCTTGATATACTCTTTTACCTTGCGAAGTTCGGTCTCATCGATTTTCTCGTCCCTGATGCGCCTTAGTTCTGAAATAATAGCAGAAAGAGCCGGTAAGACCGCCCCGTTATCCACCGCCGCATGCACACCAAAAGCCCCCACGTCGTCGAAACTCTTTACAAAACTGGAGACCGAGTATGCCAGGCCGAGATTCTCCCTTAGCTCCACAAAGAGCCGCGACGACATGCCGCCACCCAGGAGTGAGTCCAGTACGTCCTGTACATACCGGCGAGGGCTGGTGTACGGCAAGGCGGGCACACCTATAATAAGGTTGGTCTGCTCAGTTCGCTTCTTGTAACTGGTAAAGTGAGGTCCTTGTGGATTAGGCAAAGGGGCAAATGAGGCTATTCGCGAATTGGTGTCATAACCGCGCGGAAGGTCTAACCAACGCCTCTCCACCTCCTCAACAACCTGCTGGTGCGTGACATTACCGGCAACACTGACTACGATAGATTCGGGTGTGTAGTGCCTTTCGATATGTGAGACTAGCTCCCTACGTCCAATACGTTTCACCGTTTTCTTCGTGCCCGCTACGTCCTGGCCAATCGGATTGTCAGTCCATAGTAGCCCGTCAAACACGAGATCAACAATGTCCCCAGGTGAGTCGTACGTTGAGCTGATCTCTTCGACAATGACAGCGCGTTCTTTCCTAATATCTTCTTCTGTGAAGCGGGGGTAGCGCAGAATATCGGTCAAGACATCGACAGCGGTGCCCAGGTAATCATGCGGGACGAGTGCGCGGTAACTCGTATGCTCGTGATCCGTGCAAGCATTGAGATTCCCGCCCACCCCTTCTATTGCCTCGGAAATCTGAACTGGATTTGGTCGTCGTTCGGTCCCTTTGAAGACCATGTGCTCTACAAAATGGCTGATCCCACTGATCTCGGGCTGCTCATGCCGCGCACCGACACCGACATAGAATTGTACAGCCGCCGAGCGGGTATGCGGCATCGGGGTCGTTATTACGCGCAGACCATTCGGCAGCGTGGTCATTTCGTACCCGGCGCTAACTTCTTCTTTCTGGATTGCTATCATTCGTCTCTCTTTGCCTGTTCTTTCTTCACTATCGAATCATTGTTACTGACGGTCAGGTACTCTGTGAGCATCGACAGGGCCGCCTCTACAGACCTGGCCCGGTTCTCTGTTCGGCTGCCATTCCATAGATAATGCTTGACGCGTTCACACCCCGGCGCAATGAGCGCGATAAAGGTCGTGCCAACCGGCTTAGTTTCAGTACCACCAAGCGGCCCCGAGATGCCTGTTATCGACACACCGATGTCAGAGTTGAGGAGTGCGACCACGCCTCTAGCCATGGCACGCGCACACTGTTCGCTTACAGCCCCATGCTCATGGATCAACTCCGCAGGGACTGACAAGAGCGAGCGCTTGACCGAGTCGTCGTAAGCAATCACACCGCCCAGCATATACGCCGATGATCCGGACACTTCTGTGAGCGCGCCTGCCAGCAAACCCCCCGTGCAGGACTCGGCAACTGCAATACGCAGCCCGCATCTCAGGAGGAGTGTTGAAGCGAGTTCCAGCGATGAATAGGCGTGACTTAGTTCTGTGTGTGACAACTCGATTTTTACCGCCAAATAGGCTATCTTAATGAGTATACCACACTGCCAGACCCACGCCTTGTGCCGCCTGTTTCTCAGACACTCACGTTGTTCTTATGGGGAAGACGCCAGCTTCAAATCTAGGGCCACTATACGCGCGCGGAGCTCTGATTCTCTGTGCGGCGCTTGCGCTGTTTTTCCTTTTGCAGTCGCACTCACTCTGGGCAAGCCCTACGCTTGTACCCGACAGATGGCCCAACGTCTTCTATCCACTCAGCAACGCCTTTCCAGGCGAATGGATACTCGCCCAACGTGCATCCGGGCTAGGAACATTAAACGCCATTCTCTTCCTGGTAATCATGGTCGCCTCGTTCGGAACATACTTATCGACCGTCAGACGTCTATTCGCAAAACCGTCGTTTCGCGGCGAAGACTCGCGCCGGATACTCCTGCTCATACTAGGCGTGGCGGCAGGCGTGTTGCTCATATTCTTCTTTGTGCCGGGAATGTTTTCGGGCGACCTGCACAGCTATATATCCTACGGACGCATCTCTGCTGTCTACGGCGATAACCCTTTCATCAGCACACCCGCGGACTACGCCTGGTATGACACACAAGGGTGGATACAGTGGGTTGTCTGGCAACAGACCCCTTCAGCGTACGGCCCGGTCTGGCTGGGTATAGCGCACGTATTGGCGCTGCTTGCGAACGCTTTAGGGGGTGACATCGTTACGCATCTGCTGGCACACAAGGCCCTTGCATGCATAGCCCACCTACTAAATGTCGTGCTTCTATGGAAAGTTTCGGGGCTTGTGGTCACACGCTATTGGCATGTACCTGCTGGACATATCATGTCGGACGCCGACCGGTTGCCAGTCCTGCGTGCTGCTATCACTCTAACGTATGCATGGAATCCACTTGCGCTGGTCGAGTTTGGAATCAGCGGTCACAACGATGTCCTGATCATAACCTGCCTCTTAGCCGCAATATGGCTCCATCTTAGCAGCCTATGGCGTGCGGCGGCTGTGGCAATCGCGCTTGGGGGTCTAATCAAAGTGACCGCGTTTATCTTCTTGCCTGGTTACGTCTGGCTGCTCTTTTGGGATGGAAGAGATACCTCCAAATCAGGGGGGTCGATGCTACATGGCTTGTGGCGAACCTCACAGGCCCTAATGCTCACACTCGTCGCCTGTGTAGTTGCATACGCGCCGTTCTGGGCAGGTACACAAACGCTCGCGCATCTCTCAGGTGGTCCGGCTGCGCACTTCTTCATCCACTCACTAGGCGCAATCATAAGGTTCAAGCTGGCCGGGGGCCTCGCGATTCTTGCCTCGTGGTTGGGTTGGCAACCTGCCGCTTTCTGGACTGCGGGTGAGATAAGCAGGCGATTGGACTGGCCCGCAAGATGGGGCTTACTCGCCATATCAGCAGTGGCCGCTATTGTAGTTACCTGGAAGGCGAGGTCGTTTCCGTCAATGGTCGCCGCCTGGCGCTGGGCGCTTTTCTTCTACTTGACCGTCGGCTCGGTCTGGTATTGGCCCTGGTATGCAACCTGGCTACTCGTGCCTGCGGCCCTGTACGGACCAGGTCGCGCTTACAATGCTGTACAAATCCTAACCGCATCCAGCCTGGCGGTCTATGTAGTGTGGCCGGGCCTGTCTCCACCGCTTGACTGGCTGACGGACTGGACCGGGCTTATAGTCGCCCTGCCCCCTCTAGCTTATCTCGGCCTGACTGCCATTCTTGAGCGGAAGCGGGTGTTGAGCCACTCCCACAGGGGGCAAAGCCAGCCAGTACCCGGCTCAGCGAATTAGGGAATAAGCAAAAGAGGAGGCAATTGTGCCTCCTCTCATTATTAGCTAGCTGAGCAGCCGGTGCTGCTAACTCTCCTCGCTATGTCCGACCTGCGACAGCGGCGACTCGCTGCGGCTCTCTAACGACAGCATGGGAGCCAGGATGCGTTGTGCGGCCATGATATGGCTGCATGTTCCGTAGCCGGAATAAAAACTACAATTACACTTCCAATGATTGTTCTCCAAACTGAGGTGATGGGCGTCGTGCTCGCCCCGGAATTCTGCTTGTATGCTGCTAATCGTGAGCCTGTCCGGCTCTTGCTCGTAGCGGTGCGCCTTCTCAATCTTACCTATCATGCTGGAATTCATGTTTTCGACCTCCAAATTCTGCTAACGATGTCTTCCGTCCATACACCGTTCCCGGCGGCAAGGCAGCATGTCTACTAAACACAAAACCGGCGCGAGCAGAAACTCACTACCGGTATTCGGTGCATGTCCAAAGGCAAATGCCCAAAGCACTCACCCTCAAAGCTATCGTTTTCATAGGCGTACCCTCCCGTGGGGAGATTTAGTAAGTTGATTATAAACCTGCCGTCAAACTTCGTCAAGGATTTGCACTAGCCATTTTGTCTTATTATTAGGCGGCGACCGAGGGAGTGGCGAAATCCGAGGCGAGGGCGGACACATTGGTCCGCCCCTATAGTATCACATCTTCTCTTTTCGCCACTCCCGCTACTGAAACGACCTACCCCATGCGATATGCTATAATGTATGTGGAAAATAGTAACTTTCAAAGAGGGGAACAGTTTGGTACCTAACCGCCGAGGCCTCGGCAAAGTGGTTATTACGCTCATAATTGCGATTGTTGCGTTGGTTCCGCCGGGCACTGCGGGCTATGCGCCACGTCCCGCACATGCTGCCGCTCCTGCCACGATGGTGTATGGCAGCGCGCCCGATGCGCCTGATGGTCAGCTTCAAGCCATAGTCGATGAGGTAGTCGGTGAACTCCCTGGCAACTGGGGAGTTGCGATAAAAAAGCTCGATACCGGCCAATATGCGACCTTTAACGGCGACAAGCAGCAAGTCTCGGCGTCGCTCTATAAGATGTGGGTGCTCGCTGAGCTTTTCAGGCAGGCAGATGCCGGGCTTGTCGATCTTGATAGCTATGCAACGGTAACCGGAGCCGACGCATATTATGACAGCCTGCTCGGCGACTTGAGGCTCCCTGAGGGGAACTCCATAACCCT
>JBBRVL010000220.1:0-6690 GCA_038246925.1 Chloroflexia bacterium | reverse complement strand
GTGTGATTACCTTCCGAGGTAAGCCAGCGGGTTGCGGTAGCCACCCGATTTCACCATGAAGTGAACGTGCGGCCCGGTGGAACGTCCTGTAGACCCTATATTGCCTATCACCTGGCTGCGGCTCACATACTGCCCAACGTAGACGGATGGCTGGCGGATCATGTGGCCGTAGACGGTGATTAGACCGTTCAGATGGTCGATGAAGACGCAGTAGCCCAGGCCGTCCGTGCGCCACCCGGCCCAAATGACCTTACCTGAGTCAGCAGCGTGTATGGGTGTGCCGGCCCTGACGGCTATATCGAGGCCGTTATGGCGTGAGCTGAAGTACTGAGTAATCCTGCCACTAACGGGCCATACCATCCTGCCTGTGCCTGCCTTATAGGTGTTGTCGGCCTTCGGCTTGGCGGCAGGCTTTGGTGTCGCCTTGACTTCGGGCTTCGCCGCGGAATTGCCTGCCGAGGAGGGAGGCTTCGGTGTCGCCTTCACCACGGGCTGCTTCTCGACCGGGCGCTCTACGCCACGCGAGCTTGGGGCTACGCGAGCGGCTGCTACTACCACTACCTCAGGACTGCCGCCGGGGACCATGATTACCTGGTCTATCTTTAGCTGGCTATCGACCCTCAGGTTGTTAGGGGCATAATCGAGTATCATTTGCGGGGAAACGCCCGAAATCTCAGCGATCTCTCGTATAGTGTCGCCCTTGCCCACCTTGTACTCGATACCCGCCACCGGCAGAACGCGAAGCTCGGAACCCGGCTGTAAGTTATCAGGGTCATCTATATCGTTGCTGTGGAGCATCGTAGGCACGTCTACGCCAAAGCGTGCGGCTATGCCCCTCAGGCTGTCACCACGCTTCACCGTATAAGTCACGACCGCTTCACGCGCCGGGATCATGCCGCCCGGAACAACAAGCGGCTGGCCGGCACTGACCGTTCCGTCGAGTATACCGTTGCCTGCGTATGAGGTTATAACCGCCGGATCGACCTGGAACTTGTCGGCTACTGTCTCCAGGGTGTCCCCTTCGGCTGCTACATAATAAATACCGTCTACCGGCGGCAGGATTAGGGTCCGGCCTTCTTCGAGCGGCGCATCGGCGTCGATGATACCATTCGATCCCATTACGGTTTCGGGAAGCAGGTCGCGCGCCGAAGCTATCGATTCGAGGGTGTCGCCTGCAGCTACCTTATATTCGATCACGCTGCCCGCCGTGGCATCTCCCGACAGCGCGTCCACAGGCGTAACGGGTCGTATTTTAGAGTTAGCGACAGCATCTGAGCCGCCCAATTCCGTGCGGGGGATGGTCAAAGGGAAATCGTTGCTGTCGAGGTCGGGCTTGCCATCATCACTATGTTCGTTGTCATCCTCGAAGTGATCGGTGCCTGTGTAGGCGTCTACAGAGTGGAGGCCGGTCGGATACGCGCCCTGTACTGTGAGCGACTTAAGCCCGCCCATTGCGACCAGCGCACCAACTACGAGCACAATCACGATGTGAGTTGCATAGCGCGTAGCCCACCGGGCGGCTGCGAGATGTGACGCGTGGGCAGCGCCGTCATCTCCCACGATGCCGAGGGCAAACGACTCGTCAACCCCGTTGATGAGAAGGCTGGCGCGCTCACGGGCTGCCTGTATGTGCGTGCCTGCGCGAACCAGATGAGGAGCAATGCGCGATTCGGGCCTGACCTCGCGCCAATCGAGATCGGACTGGCCGGCCGGTACAAGCGAGAGCGAAGGGTCCTGGGTGCCTGTGCCTCCCTCAATCAAAAGGTCTGAGTGAGCGGGTGTGCGGGCAGCGCCGAGAGTTTTGGCGGCGATAGGGCCTGCAACACGACCACGTGTATGGTTGCGTATCGCGCCCGACTGGGAAACGATGCGGGGTTGGGCGTCGCCGGTAGGGGCATCGAGCAATGAAGTGAGGCCCTGCTGGGCGTCGTTTATGGCCTGGGAAGCCCGCCCCGTGGAACGAGGCCTGGCAGTGTGCCGTGTTGAGCGGCTCGTGTTGGTGTGTGATGCTTTCGGATCGTCCCCATTGGGAAGACCAGAAGCATCATTCTCCAGACCCATGCCCTCGATGGGCAGGTTAGAAGACATCTAAGACATTACCTCCTGATTGTAAAGCCATGTTGAAGGCCCCTGGCCTTCAAGGGCAAGGCAGGGCAGAATGTCGGGCCTGGTAGCCCTGCGCATCGTTCCCCGCGCCCAGAAAAGTTCGCTCCATATATAACAATAATACGAGTGGAGCGAGGCGTCTGTATTACACAGACGCAAGAGGCATGATACCCAACTGTGGAAAACGTTGTCAAGCGTCTGGCTTAGTCGCAGGCGCGATGATACGCTAAAAATACGATTAATGTAGTAGGGGTTGGAAGACGGAGCTATCAGCTATCAGCTATCAGCCGTCAGCCATCAGCCACTAACCCCTGATCCCCAATCCCTAAAAACACTCCGCGCCTCCGCGGTTCAATAACAAGAAACGTCTTGGCAGCATCCTTCTCACGTTTCACGTTTCACGTTTCACGCACCTGTAAGTCAGCGGCCAACTTTAGCCAAATCATTGATAAGCATTGAACCGTATCATAAGATAGGTAAGACTTAGGCTATAATTACCCAACCGTAGGTATCACATGGCTAATGTCACCACAATTTATGCCTGCACAGCAGATGGGCTGGCAATCTTCAACAAGCCGGGCACTCTTAATGAGTGGCTGCCGCCTCGTCGCGTGCTTGGCGGGCTGCCGGTGCGCTCGGTGTGGGCCGAGGCCGGGCCACCCGTGCGTGTGTTAGCAGTGCAAGACGGCAACCTGCTGGTCAGCGAGAACGGCGGGCGGGCCTGGGAAAAGGTCGCTACTGAACGGCCTGCTGTTGCGCTCTTCGCAGGTGAACTGGATCGTAAGATTTACGCAACGCTGGAAGGTGGCGATCTGCTCTGTTCGACCGATGGCGGCTCCAGTTGGAGGGGGCTTGCTCATTTACCGGGCGATGCCACGGGACTAATAAAAGCGGGTGAGGTTTTCTATCTGACTGCCGGAGGGTTTCTATACAGTGGCGAACCCGATGGTGGCAAATGGCATCTCCTCACGGAAGACGCCATTACGGCTGTAGGATATGACGAAGGCACAGGCAGGCTTTATGCGGCCTCTCTTGAGGGCATCATAAAGAGCGAGGATGCAGGGAAGACATGGACCCTGCTAACCGGCGCCCCCTCAGGTGTGACGGCATTGCAGGTAGTGCCCGGTGCCGTGGGGAAGCCTCCCGCGCTGGTGGTGGGCACCCCCGGCCGTCTAGTGGTCAGCCCGGACGGCGGGGAAAGCTGGCATTCCTGGGACATTGAACAGAGTGCCACCTCTTTCGCCCGCGATCCGGAACGACGCGACCGCCTTTATGCGGGGACACGCGAGGGCTACATCTTCGAAAGCGGTAACCGAGGACAGGCATGGACACAGGTAAATGCCATGCCCCTATCTCCTGTTACCTCCCTCTTCGTTGTGCGTATTTAAGCCCTCGCGTATCGAACTCTAAGAAACTCCTAGCTTGAAGCCTCGATGGTGTAGAACTCACGCCGTCCAGATTCCACCATCTCCTGCATGCGGCTGAAGATAGGGCCGAACTCCGGGCGCGAAAAACCCTCCCTCAATCCCGCATGAAACGCGTCAATGCTCTCTGCTTCGAGCTCAGTTACTATCGTGAAGAATGGCCCACTGAGATCGGTCATGAGTTTGCGTTGGCCCCCCGACGGTTCACCCATTTGATCATTTATCTCTTTGAAAAGCTGTACAAGTTCGTCGCCCCTGCCGTACTTAGCCTGGAATACATCGCGTACAAGTATCATCACAACCTCCACTTATTGCTAAAAATCAAACAAGCCGCCGGTCTATAGGCAGCCCTGCTATGCTCATGCCCATTCCGGCAGACATCCTATATAATGCCACCAAAGCGGTTGAATTACAAGAGGGCCAGGTGACGGGTTTTCGTAAGATTATTCAGGCGCATAAGATCACGCGATAGGAAGCGACATGAAACCAATGAAAGAGGCCGACTGGGTAAAGCGGCAATTCAACTTCGACCTGCCGGTGGAGCTGTTTCCTGCCCTGATTGAGAGGGTACGCGGCACTCCCGCGAGGATGGAGGAGATGGTGCGTCCATACCCGGCGAAGATACTCACTGCGAGAGTGGACGAGGCAGGTGAGCGCTGGTCGATACAGGAGTTAGCGGGGCATCTATACGACCTGGACGAGCTACATGAGGGACGGCTGGAAGACTACAAAGCAGGGGCCGAGGTGTTGCGAGCCGCCGACATGACTAACAAGAAGACCCATGAAGCGAACCACAACTCAAGGTCGATTGAAGAATTATTGGCCGAGTTCCGCGAGGCACGCATGCGCTTCGTCCGCAGGCTTGAGGAGATGGACGAGGAAGGAGCAAGCATCTCCGCTATGCACCCACGTCTGGGGAAGCCGATGCGCGTCATCGACCTAGCATACTTCGTAGCAGAGCACGACGACCACCACCTAGCGGAAATTACTTACGCGTCGAGGGCGCTTCTGAAACGTGAGACGTGAGACGTGAGACGTGAGACGTGAGACGTGAGACGTGAAACGTGATAACCGACTACCAACTACCAACTACCAACTACCAATCCCTAACCCCCAATCCCTAACCCCTAAACCTTGGCGGTTTCGTACTCACGTTTCCTTCGTTGGTAACACTTCTTCTTCCGGCAGATAGTTGCCGGTAATCAAGCGGACGCCGCGCTCAAAAGAGAAGTAGTTGAAGGCCCAGTTGGTAAGCACTATCAGGCGGTTGCGGAAGCCAACCAGGTACATGATATGGATAAAGAGCCAGCCAAACCAGGCAAGACGTCCACTTAGCTGCACGCCGAAAGCATCCAGAACTGCCGAGCGACGCCCTATTGTCGCCATAGTTCCGGGATCGAAATACTTGAAGGGTTGCAACGCCTCGCCGCGCAGCGCCCGCAAGATATTGTTAGCCGAATGCTTCCCTTGCTGGATGGCTACCTGGGCTACCATAGGATAGGCATCTTTCCCCTTGTAGCCTTCCAGGTAGGCCATATCGCCTATCACAAACACTTCAGGGTGCCCCGGCAGATGCAACTCGGGCGTAATCTTCACACGGGAGCCTCGTGCCAGCTCTACATTCAGCGTGTCAGCGAGAGGAGCAGAGCGCACGCCCGCAGCCCATATTACAGTGCTTGCGGCTATCGTGGAGGCGTCTTTGAGACGAATAAGATCGTTCTCGACCGTATCGACCGGAGCATTCAGCCGTACCTCTACCTTCATACTCTCGAGCTTTTCGCACGCGCTCTTTTGTAGCGACTCGGGGAAAGCGGCAAGGATGCGATCTGCTGCTTCGATGAGGATAATACGGACCTCACTTACATCCAGCATCGGATAATCTTTCACCAGCACATGATGCACCAGTTCAGAGAGGGCACCCGAAAGCTCCACACCCGTTGGGCCTCCACCGATAATGGCAAAAGTCATCATGGCTTTCCTGCGTTGACCATCGCGCTCGGTGGACGCCTGCTCGAAGGCGAGAAGCATTTTGTTGCGCAGGCGCTCTGCATCTTCTATATCCTTAAGGCCAAAGGTGTGCTGCGCGAGGGCGTTATTGCCGAAGTAGTTGTTGGCGCTGCCCGCGGCGAGAACGAGGTAGTCGTAAGTCAGAGGCTTGCTGGTTGTCGTTATCTTGCGTGTGGCAATATCAATAGACCGCACCTCGGTCATGCGAAAGCGGATATTGCGGCTGCGGTGGAAGATGGCACGCACAGGATAGGCTATCGATTCAGCCTCAAGGCCCGCTGTGGCAACTTGATACAGGAGGGGCCAGAAGCCGTGGTAGTTGTTCCTATCAAGCATCAGCACGTCTACATCTTGCCCGGCAAGGTTACGTGCGGCGTTGAGACCTCCGAAGCCAACGCCAACGATTATAACTCGCGGGCGGGTCGCCTGTTTTTTCCCCTTAATTCGTATGGATGTCTTGCTCATATACACCACCTATTTTTGCTTGGTTAGTACATACTAGTACATACCAATATGTTTATCCCATTCGTGTCTAGAACGCTTCTGAAAGATAGAGCACCCACTACCCATTGTCATTCTGAGCGTAGCGAAGAATCACTACGAGGGAGTTAGTGCTATACAGACTGATTCTTCACTTCGTTCAGAATGACAACACTCACTTTTGTCTCGCACCTTATGCGTACCACTACTTTGGAGATCCGTTCTTGCAGGTTACGGTCCAACTATCCAATCCCATTCTATGTGATTTTTATCACAAAGTCAATCGGTCTGATATAGATGAGATGGAGTAGAACCCGATGGAATTGTTGCAACAGAGCCGAGGAACTAGCCTACTTTGGCATTCTTGGGCTTGGCTGCGCTCCTGGTTGTAGCGGTAGGCTTAGCAGCGTGCCCATTACCCTGGACATCAGGCGCATCGGGAAGGTTGGGCAACTGGGAGATCTCCTGGCTCAAGATTCGGTGGACGATAGCAACCGAGGTGGCATAGGCGCTGTCCATTCCCAGGTAGGCAAGTCGTATTGCACCCAGGTTCTTGCCGCGTGTGTAGGGCGTGTCTGACGCATAGTGGAGGAAGCCGAGGTCGAAGGGTAGGCGAGTGAAGTTGATATGCTCGCCGGTGGGGTGGCGGGTAGGGTGGGTATATTCATACAGG
>JBBRVL010000219.1:0-6704 GCA_038246925.1 Chloroflexia bacterium | reverse complement strand
AGTGCTGGGAGCATCGGACTGCCACTTTCCTCATACTGGGCGATACTTGCACCCGATCATGCGGCTTTTGCGCCATAAAGACCGGGCGTCCCTCGGTACTCGACAGGCAGGAGCCGGAGAAGGTTGCGCGCGCAATCGAGACAATGCAACTCCAGCACGCCGTTATCACGTCAGTGAATAGGGACGAGCTGGCGGACGGCGGTGCCGAAATCTTCGCCGAAGTGATAAGACTGACGCGCCAGTATGTGCCAGAATGCGGAATAGAGGTCCTTATCCCCGATTTCAAGGGTGTGTGGTGGGCGCTCCAGATTGTAATGGATGCGCGCCCGAACATTCTTAACCATAATATAGAATCGGTGCCACGGCTCTACTACATCGTTCGTCCCCAGGCCAAGTACGAGCGTTCCCTGGAACTCCTCAGCACCGCCAAACAGATGGACCCGACCAAAGGGGATATATACACAAAGTCGGGATTGATGCTTGGCCTCGGTGAAGAGTGGGATGAAGTCGTACAGGTGTTGCGTGACCTTCGAGAGCACAATGTAGACATTGTGACTATCGGCCAGTACCTGCGGCCATCCTTCCGCCACCTGCCGGTGATGAAATATTACAAGCCTGACGAGTTCAAAGATCTGAAGGTAATCGCAAATGAGATGGGCTTCAAGCACGTGGAGAGCGGACCGCTGGTACGGTCGTCCTATCATGCTCACGAGCAGGTTAAGCAAGCAGGGGCATAAATGATTGATGTTCCCACGCAGCAAGAGAGGGCAAGTCTCGGACTTCGCCCTCTTCGCATAATTGACCTCGGCCGCATACCATATGACGAGTGCTGGGATCGCCAGCGCCTTATTGCCGCCAACGTGGGCAACAAACTGGCTCCTGAGACCCTCCTCTTGTTGGAGCACCCGCACACATATACTTGCGGCAAGAGAGGCGGTCGTGATAATATCCTCGCTGACCCCCATCACCTGGCCGCTCTTGGGATCACCGTGCTTGATGTCGATAGGGGTGGGGACGTTACCTATCACGGCCCAGGCCAATTGGTCGCTTATCCGATAATCAACTTGCAAAACTATGGAGCGGCTATCGACTATCCCGCATATGTACGCAGGTTAGAGGATGTGCTTCTTGGCACATTGGCTGAGTTCGATATTGCGGCGGAGCGCGTGCGCTTCCTGAGTGGCGCATGGTATTTGTTCGGTGAGGTTCCCGAGAAAATAGCGGCAATAGGAGTAAAGGTTGACAGTAAAGGCATAACGACACATGGGATCGCACTGAATGTGAACACCGATCTGAGTTTTTTTGAGCATATCGTCCCTTGCGGAATACGTGGGAAGGGTGTGACCTCGATGGGTCGCCTGCTGCGCCGAGAGGTCAACATGGGGAGCGTGAAGTCAAGTTTTACGCGACACTTCGCGCGCGTCTTCGGCTTCGCTTACTCGTTACATACTGCAAGCGATCAAATTAATGGGAGCGATGCGTGATCTTATGGGGATTGCCCGAACTGACTCTGGATGCGGATTGTCGAGCGGAATAAACACAGACATGCAGTTGACGGCATCCGTGCGAGGTAACGTGCAGGGTGTTGGATTCCGCGTCTTTGTTAAATGGAAAGCGAAAGGCCTGATGTTAAGAGGCTTCGTCGAAAATAGAGCAGATGGTAGCGTCTATGTGCTCGCTGCTGGGGAGCGCTTCGCACTAGAGCAACTACTCTCCGACCTGCGTCGAGGCCCATTGCAGGCACGAGTCGCTTCGGTTGATGTTGAGTGGTCTGAGGAAACTGTCCAGGGTCTGCCTTCCCAATTCGAGGTGCGTCACTGATGGCTACCGGGGCACGTGTCAAGCAACAGCCCACAGCGAATGCGGAGGCGCAACGCTCGCGGCTTGTCTGGATGGTGCTGGCCGGTACAAGCGTCGCTTTCTTATTCCTTTGCATGATGGGTATCATGGCGGTGTCGACTTTCGTCAATAATGATACCGTGGCGATGAACGCCAGAATTGAGCCGTTGCGGGGGTCGCGTCTTGCTGTGTTGCGCTGGAACTCACTCGTTCCTGAACTGATAACATCTACGACTCAGATCGCCGAGGGTGATGTCGCCACCACGGGCGAAGACAGTAGCGCCTTCCTGCAAATGTTTGACGGCAGTACAGTCCAAACCTATTTTTCGACCACCCTGGAGATTTCAGCGTTACGCACAGGTCGCTATAAGCAAAACATGAAGGAAATAAGTGTCAATTTACGCTCCGGCACCGCAATTATGGTGACTGCGGACCCCGGCGCGTTCGCCACTTCGATCTACAAGGTTACCACTGAAAGCGCTGCGATTTCTCTTGCCAGCAACTCGAAGGCCCGCGTACGCATTGAGCCGGTAAGCGGCCAAGACAGAACGACGGTTGTAGTTGATTACGGTGAGGCCGTTTTTACCGCTAATGGGGCGACCAGACGTATTACGTCGGGCAAGATGGTCTGGGTCGAGGGATCCGAGCTGCCGACGGAATTGTTGGATTCAGAGGAGGAGTTGATACGCAACGGCTACTTCAATGAAGATCCGACCAGTGGCGCTGAGTTTACAGAAAATGGCGGCCTTGGAACGGCAGCCTGGCTGCCCATTCGTGAAGGCAGTGACGTGCCTGTCGATGACCCTGGCACCGTGACTCTCGAGCCGGACAAGCTGCCAGGTCGGGGAAGTCTCAAAGAGGTCAAGTTCGCGCGTAATGGCCTTGGTGATCACTTTGTTAAGGTGGGTATACGGCAGGAAGTCAATAGGCCCGCTACATTCCTCAATTCTATTGAACTGTTCGCCATAGTCAAGGTGGATAGGCAAACTACACCAATTGGCGGGCCACAGGGCAACCTCTATCCCCTAACTATACGAGTTATATACGCAGACTCGGAAGGTGTGGAGCATGACTGGAAAGAGCAATTCTACTTCGTAGAAGGCCAGCCGGATGCCTCCGTCCCAGGACAGACAGGCTCAGCAAGTGCAGAAGCTACGCCCACTACAGCACCAGTGGCAACACCTTCCACTCCCGTAGCCTCTCCGATAGAGCAAGCCATATGGTGGGCCCCGGAGAAGCGCTTCGTGCTGAAGTCGCCCGAGGCAGTGCGAGATATTGCTGTGATACGGGCCGTTGAAGTGTTTGCCTATGGTAGTGAATTCCAGAGTTGGGTAACAGGTATTTCTATGGTTGCCCGCTAATAAGTGGATGCAACCGTTGGCGCTGCTATGCGTTGACTTCAGGGGAACCGTAGTGCAGCATAGGTAGAAGGAAGGAGAATGGAGTCTTGAGTAAAATTGCGGTGATCGGGACGGGATACGTGGGTCTGGTAACAGGCACCTGTTTCGCCGACCTGGGTAACCATGTTATATGCGTCGACGTAATCGAAGAGAAGGTGAAGAAACTGAAGAAAGGCGAGTCTCCCATTTACGAGCTTGGCCTGGAGGATATGCTGCAACGAAACATGAAGGCGGGGCGGCTCGACTTCACCACGAGCTACGAGGAGGCGTTAAAGGGCGCCGAGTTCGTATTCATAGCTGTCGGCACACCCGAGGGGGAAGATGGATCGGCAGATATGCGCTATGTAGAAAGCGCCGCGCGCAGCATAGGCAAGGTTGCGCCGAGCCGTTCGGCACAACCTCTCATCATTATCAACAAAAGCACGGTCCCGATAGGCACGGGCGACATCGTAGGCAGGCAAGTGCGGGAGGAGTGCCCACCCGATTTTAAGGTCGCTGTTGTCTCCAATCCGGAGTTCCTGCGTGAAGGTCAAGCTGTCCACGACTTTCTCCACCCTGACAGAGTTGTTCTCGGTTCTGATGACCGTTGGGCGGCAGAGGAAGTGCGTGGTCTCTATGAGCCGCTCGGTGCGCCGATTGTGGTTACCGACATACGCACCGCCGAGATGATAAAGTATGCGTCAAATGCAATTCTGGCAACCTACATCTCCTTTATCAACGAGATCGCCTTTATCTGCGAAAGCCTGGGCGCTGATGTCAAGGAAGTCGTGCAGGGTATGGGGTACGACAAGAGAATCAACCCGCAGTTTCTCAATGCAGGTGTCGGTTTCGGCGGAAGCTGCTTTCCGAAGGACGTGAAGGCGCTTGTCAAAATGGCTGAGAACGCTAACGCGCGACCGCAACTTCTGCAATCTGTCCTGGACATCAACGAGGATGCACGACATTCGTTCGTCGCCAAAGTCGTGAGGCTGCTTGGCGGAAGCGTGAAGGGGAAAAGCATCGGGGTGCTTGGACTATCATTCAAGCCTGATACAGACGATCTGCGTGAAGCACCTTCGATAGACATCATAAATGCCTTGATGGGGATGGGAGCCAGCGTGCGGGCTTATGATCCAATATCGGTCGAGGCCGCTCGCGAGCAACTGAAAGGCGTTGCCTTCTGTCCCGACGCATACGAAACGGCCAAAGGCACGGACGCTCTGCTGCTCATTACCGACTGGAATGAGTTCAAGCAGCTCGACATGGAGGAGATTTGCGCGCTGATGAAGCAGCCCGTTCTCGTAGACGGTAGAAACGTCTACGACCCGCGCGCCATGCGTGATCTCGGCTTTACGTATAGCGGCGTGGGCCGCGCCTGATAACGACCTGTCGGACAAGATTCATTTAGGAGATATTGGGGAGATATTGGCTTGAGCACACAGATGAGCCGCGAAAGCGCGGTTGGACGCATACTGGACGACGAATGGGCACGGGCGGCGCTACCTGCACGGCCCGATGATGCAAACAAGGGCACCTTCGGCAAGGTAATGGTCGTTGCAGGCTCTGTCAACTACATTGGGGCAGCTGCGCTTGCTGTCGAGGGCGCTATGCGCTCAGGGGCGGGGTTGGTTACGCTTGGCTGCCCTGGCGACTTGCTGCCGATGCTTGCTGTAAAGCTGACAGAATGTACTTTTCTACCCCTCCCCTCTGACCTGGGCTCAATTTCTATGCAGGCGGCAGACAAGCTGCGGTCCGCGCTTGAAGGTTACTCCTCGCTCCTCGTCGGCTGCGGAATCGGCCAGGAGAAGGAAACGGCTGCCTTCATGCGTAAATTGCTGGCAAAAGAGGAAACAAAAGTACGGACCGGCCCACGGACGATAGGCTTTAGTAATCGCATTCAAACCCCAAAAGCCGAGGCAGAAGAAGCGGATAAAGGTTCTTTGCCGTCCCTAGTGCTGGACGGCGACGCCCTGAACTTACTCGCAGAGGTGGAAGACTGGCCTTCTTCAGTGCCGCCCGGTTCTGTGCTGACACCGCACCCTGGCGAGATGTCACGCCTCCTGGGTATCACGGTCGACGAAGTTCAGGCTGATCGAATCAAGTGCGCCGCAGACGCCGCCAGTCAATGGAAGCAAGTGGTAGTGCTGAAAGGTGCATCAACAGTAATAGCTTCGCCGGAGGGAGAGGTATTTATAAGCCCCTTCATCAATCCTGCCCTGGCCACAGCAGGCACAGGCGACGTGCTGGCCGGTGCCGTAGCGGGACTTATCGCGCAGGGGAAGTCGCCCCTGGAGGCGGCGTGCCTGGGGGTTTACCTGCATGGGTTAGCGGGTGATTTGCTCCGTAAAGAGTATGGCCTTTCAGGTGGTCTGGCCGGCGACCTACCTGTCTTAATTGCTCGCGCCCAGAAGCGTCTACGTGAGAGTGGTGATTAGCGGTGCGCCAACCGAAGGTATAGCCCGGCGTGGTCAGTAGCAAGCCATATGTAAGCAGGCGACCCGCGCATGCCACGATTGATCTATCTGCGGTGGCAGCTAATGCACGGACCGTCAAGCACCTGATCGGCGACGATTGTCTTCTGGCTGCTGTAGTCAAGGCGAACGGATACGGTCTGGGGGCGGTGCCCGTTGCGCTCGCTGCGTTGAAGGGTGGGGCCTCCTATCTGGCGGTTGCCACCGTTGATGAAGGGATAGAATTGCGGATCGCCGGGATCACGGCACCTGTGCTTGTGATGAGCTATGTGCCGCCGGAGGAAGCTGAATCCGCGGTCAGGTATCGTTTGACTGTGATATTGCATGGGCTGCAGACGGCTGCGGCACTTGAGCAGGCGGCATCTGGTTTGAACCTCGGGGAGAGTAGCGTTCCTGTCCATCTCAAGATCGATACTGGACTTGGACGTTACGGTTGTCTTCCAGAAGAATTGATCCCGTTGGCCCGTCAAATAGGCAATCTACCGCACCTGATGCTTGAAGGTCTGATGACCCATTTTGCAGAGGCAGATTCAAGCGACCTTACCTTCACAGAGGAACAGGTCAAGGTATTTCAGAAGGCGCAACGCGAAGCGGCTGATGCAGGGATCCACTTTAAACTTACACACGCTGCTAATTCAGCGGCGGCTATTGCTTTACCTGACGCACGCTTCGATATGGTGCGCGCTGGTATTATATTATTCGGTCTGCTGCCTGCTGAGCATCTTCGCTCGAAAATAGAGCTGCGTCCCGTGCTCACTATTAAGTCCAGTTTAGTGCGCATCTTTCCGGTTCGCGCCGGTGATACCGTGGGTTACGGGCGGACCTGGACGGCTTCTAAGAATGGGTTGATTGGACTCGTCCCGATTGGGTATGCGGATGGCTACAGGCGAGCGCTCTCCAACAGGGCTCAGGTGCTCGTGCGTGGGCACAGGTGTCCAGTTGCAGGTAGGGTCAGCATGGATCAGATCGCCATTGACCTGGACGACGCAGACGACGCGCTTGAAGGCGACGAAGT
>JBBRVL010000218.1:0-6728 GCA_038246925.1 Chloroflexia bacterium | reverse complement strand
TATGTTTTTGGCGGGGCGGGGGCTGGGGGGGGGTTGTTTGTTTGGGGGGGGGGGGGGGGGGGTTTTCTTCAGTGGGGCGGGGGGGGGGGCGCGGCTGGTGGGGCCGGGGGGGGTGGATGGGGTGCTGAGGGGGTTCTATAACGTGTGCAGGCACAGGGCGGGGAACGTGGCGGCCGGGAAGGGGAACCGGAAGTCGTTGCAATGCAGGTATCATGGGTGGACCTATGGCTTGGATGGGCGGCTGATGACTACGCCGGAGTTCGAGGGGGTGGAAGACTTCGATAAGGGTTGTTTTGGGCTGCACCCGGTGAGGGTGGAGACGTGGGGGCCATTTGTGTTTGTGAACCTCGATTTGGAGGCTGAGCCGCTGGCTGCGACGCTGGGGGTGATATTGGAGGAGACGGCGCATATTCCGCTGGCAGGGATGAGGGCGGTGGAGCGGCGGGATTATGTGATTGATTGCAATTGGAAGGTGTATGTCGATAATTATTTGGAGGGGTATCATTTGCCGATTGCTCACCCTGGGCTGTACAGGGAATTGGATTATGAGAATTACAAGGTGGAGACGCACAGGCATCATTCGCGGCAGTTGGCTCCTTTGAGGCCGGTGAGTGGAAGCGGTGGGGGGAGCAGGAGGTATGCAGAGGTGCAGGCGGATGAGGAGGTGCTTTATTACTGGATATTTCCCAACTTTATGGTGAATATCTACCCGGATAATATGTCGAGCAATATTATTCTGCCGATGGGGCATGACAAGACGCTGACGATCTTCGAGTGGTTCTTCCATGAGGAGGGTGGTGGGACGGCGTGGGAGGGAGTGCAGCAGGCGGTGGCGTTTAGCGATGAGATCCAGCAGGAGGATATAGTTATTTGTGAGAATGTGCAGAGGGGGTTGGGATCGCGGGTGTATGACCAGGGGCGTTTTTCGGTGAAGAGGGAGAACGGAGTGCACCATTTTCACTCGCTGGTGTATGAGTATTTGACGGGGGATCAGGTGAAAATGTGAAATGGATTAGGGCTGGGCATGATGTTTGCAGTAGTAGGTGATCTGACAAGACTACAACAAACAGGAGGGCAAAACGATTATGGACGACCGCAATGATGGTAAGCAGACAAGCTCGGAGGCAGCGAGAGCGGCTTCCGAGGTATTGAGGGACGGGCGTACGGCTGACGACAGTAAGACGGCTGCCGCGAGCGCGCTGAGCCAAGCGGGAGAGGCCGGCAAAAATAAGCAGACGAGTGACGAAGCTGCATCTGCCGCTTCGGACGTGCTTCAGAGTGATGATCACGGGCGCGACAGCAAGAAGGCGGCTGGTAGTGCGTTATCGCAGGCAGAAGGGGATAACAACGGCTAGGTAGAGAAGGAATTATCGCTAAAGGCAAGAGGGGATGGCTGATTACGGCCGTCCCTTGTGCTTTGCCGAAAAATCGACGGCAGAGCTTGACAGGTTTGTCGTATCGAGAGTATAATATCTAACAACGTTAGCAAAATTGTCGGGTAGCCTACATGGGTGTAAAAGAGCGCAGAGAGCGGGAAAAGCAAGAACTAAGGCAGAGCATCCTTTCGGCAGCCCTGGGGGTAGCCGAGCAGGAGGGGTGGCAGGCTGTGACGATGCGCAGGGTGGCCGACCTGATAGAGTAGAGGGCGCCAGTGCTGTACGAATACTTCGGCAGCAAGGAGGGGATACTTCAGGAGCTTGTGCGCGAGGGGTTCGAGAAGCTGCTTGGGCGGGCGCGTGAAGCCTACTCAAAGACGGAGGATCCCACCGAGCGGATGGTGGGATTGTCGCTCGTCTATTGCGACTTCGCGTGGGAGCACAAAGAGCTGTACCGGCTGATGCACGGAATCGGGGGTACGGCGTGTGGTATGGGTGAACTGCCTCCGTCGCTGCTGGAGTTCGTTAGCTTGATGAGGCAGGCGGTGGGTCACGCTATGGGGGCGGACGAAGGAGATGCCGGGGTAGACGAGGCGATGGACCTCCACAGGGCGGTGCTGTATGGGATCGTGGCTTTGACTCTTGAAGGGAGACTTGCGGGTGGTCGAGAGAGGGCCAGTAGGTTGGTGGAGCGCGCGACGCGCAATTGGCTGGTGACGTCGCGGCCCGGCGGGCTGCTCGCTCATTCAGTGATAGAGCTCACACCTGGTGACCTAATGAATAAGACCAAGTAAAGGGATAAATAGACAACAGATAAAGGAGAAATGCAATGGCAACACAAGTAAGCGCCGCGAGTGATGTCAAGCCGGCAAATGAGACTAAGCCGCCGAAGTGGGTTTTCAAGTTCCTTGTGAACCCGATTATGAGAACCATTCTGCGCTCGCCTGCGCGAGGCAAGATGGCCGGTATGCTTATGCTGCTCACCTTCAAGGGCCGGAAAAGCGGGAAGCTGTACACGACACCGATTGGCTACAAGCGCACAGGAAAAGATATGATAGAGGTATTTACGGATAGTCCCTGGTGGGTGAATCTCAAGGGTGGCGCGCCTGTTATGATGCTTATAAACGGCAAGACGATCAAGGGGTATGCGGAGCCGGTAGATGATAAGGAGCAGCTTGTGCGCTCGACGCGTGAGTTTCTGGAGAAGAATGGGGTTGAGAAGGCGATGCACGTTGGGCTGCGCCTCAAGGATAAGCGTGTGCCGAGTGAGGATGAGCTGAGGGTGATATTGCGAGACCGCGTGCTGATTCCTATCAAGATAGTTGAGGGTGGGGAGCAACTGGACAATTTGGGTAAGTAAATCGGTTTGCGATTGAGAAAAGGGAAGTTTGACATAGTTTAGTCAAACTTCCCTTTCGTTTTGGGGTCTTACCTTGTTGTTCATGCAGCCATTTGCAAGACGCGCAAGCTAATCGCCTTGTACGCCGCCCCTGTTGCGGCCCGTGCCGGTGGTGTGAGATTCTTTGTTGTCGGTGTTTTCGATGTTGCTTTCGTGGCTGCCTCTGGCTCGGTGCTCGCGGCGGCCTCCGCCTGCTTCTTTGTCTTTGTCGCCGGGTTCGTGCTCGCCTTTGTCGGCGTGGCCCTGGCCGAGGTCGTGTACGGGTTCTTTGTCGTGCTGGTGTCCTGACATTAGTGGGTTCCTCCTGTGAGTTGGATGGAGGGTATTGGGGAGCAATAGGCGTGCCAGTGGTTGGGAATTAGGAGTTGGGGGTTAGTATTTGCCCACATGTTCTGGACATGGAGAAAGGGCACGGCGCGCCGTGCCCCTACGAGGTTGTGGCTTGGGTTAGGCTTGAGGCTTGGTGGCGTGGATGAAGGCGCTTACGAAGAGACCGTCGGCCTGGTTGAGGTCGGTGGAGGTGACTTCGGGTGAGCAGCAGCTTGCGTCGTTGGAGAGGTCGGTGGCTGAGTAGCGGCGGGTGACTTCGATTTTGGGGTCGTCGAAGCCTACTTCGCTGAGGAGGCTGAGGTAGGTATCTTCGTGGAGGGCACCGGCGATGCAGCCTGTCCAGGCTTCCATGCTTTTTAGGATAGAGTCGGGGGCTTCTCCCTGGACGACGATATCGGAGACGGCGAACCTGCCGCCGGGCTTGAGGACGCGGAACGCTTCCTGGAGGACGGGGCGCTTGTCGGCGGCTAGGTTGATGACGCAGTTGGAGATGATTACGTCTACGGTGTTGTCAGGGAGGGGGATGCTTTCGATGTAGCCTTTGAGGAAGCGGACATTGTCGACGCCTGCCTTCACCCGGTTTTGTTCGGCGAGGGCAAGCATCTCGTCGGTCATGTCGAGGCCGTAGGCGAAGCCTGTTGGGCCTACACGGCGGGCCGAGAGGAGGACGTCTATGCCTCCGCCGCTGCCGAGGTCGAGCACAGTCTCGCCGGGGTTGAGGGCAGCGAGGGCTGTGGGGTTGCCGCAGCCGAGGGAGGCGAGCATGGCTTCCGCCGGTATCTGTGCTGCTTCTGCCTCTGTGTAGAGGTTGCCTGTGATTGGGTCGGCGTTGTCGCCGCAGCAGCTTGAGCCTGAGTCTGAGCCACAGCAGCCGCCTTTAGCGCCTTGCTGTACCTGGCGTGCGGATTGGCTGTAACGCTCGCGTACGATTTCGCGGATTTCGATTGGCTGGCTGGTGGTGTTGGTTGTCATTGTGTTCTCCTTGTTTTGAAATAACTGTTTGTGTCGTTTGTGGATTAGTTGTTGGCTATATGGTCTCGGGTTCGCATACGCCGTCGTTACAACAATCGCACCTTGATTGGAAGCTGATGATCTGGCCGAGGCGGTCGAACTCGAAGTGGCAGCAGTCGAGGAGCATCTTTCGGAGCTTTTCCCTGGCTCGTTGCACCCTTGATTTCGCGCCTGAGACCGATATGCCCAGTTTTTCGGCAAGCTGGCGCTGGTTGAGGCCCCCGTATTCGGTGAGGAGAATGGCCTGGCGGTAGTCATGGGGTAGCTGGTAGACGAATGACTTGACACTCGGAATCAGGTCGCGGGCAGCTGAAGCTTCTTCGCTGTCGTTGGAGGTGACCAGCAACTCAGGTAGTTCGTCGGTGGGGTTGGTTGACGGGTCGCGGTAATAATCGGTGATGGCGTTGCGGACGATCTGGTATATCCAGCCCTGGAGCCTGGCGGGGTCCTTGAGGGTGTCTATGCGTGAGTGTATTTTGAGGAAGACGTCCTGGAGGATGTCCTCGGCGACATGCTCATTGGACACGCGCCGCAGGATGAAGGTCTTGAGGTTTGTGTTCAAGTCTTCCCAGACTTGTTCCGTGGTGGCGATCATTGAATAGTCCTTCTCGTTTATTGCTTTAGCCGATTATACCTTGTGAGTGTTGTATTCAGCTTCCGTTTATATAGACGGGGAGTTTCGGAAATGGACGCAACTTTAGTAGTGGAGCAGTTGAGAATCAAAAAGGGCCACTTTCTTTCAAGAGGGTGGCCCTTTGGATTTAGAGCGTATTTCAAGGCCGTAGGGGCGGACGCCCTGTTCGCGGCCCGCGAAGATTGGGGGTCAGGCGAGAGGGCGGACACACGGGTCCGCCCCTACGATGGACTTTGAGATGCGATCTTAGTTGTTGCTTGTGTTATTGGATGCTAGGACTTGCCGGATGATTTGGTGGTTGTAGAGGAGCTGGCTTTGGTGGTTGAGCCGCCGGATTTCGCACTGCCGGACTTACTTGCTGAGGACGTAGAACGCTTGCGGGCGGGCTTGGGCGCTTCCTGGCCTGGGAGCTTGTCTTTTATGGCTTCGACCAGGTCGCCAGCACCCTCCGCTACTTTTCCGGCTGCGCTTCCAACGGCATCTCTGGCCCCGGTCAAGGCTTTACCGGCTTCCTTTTTGGTTGGCAGTTTGTCCTTTACCGCTTCGACGGCACTGCCCGCAGCGTCGGCTGCTTTGGAGGCGATGTCTTTGGCTTTATCGCCGAGGTCGTCGCTTTTT
Source organism: Chloroflexia bacterium (assembly GCA_038246925.1). Taxonomy (GTDB): domain Bacteria; phylum Chloroflexota; class Chloroflexia; order QHBQ01; family JADMIH01; genus JADMIH01. The sequence goes on along the minus strand of JBBRVL010000218.1, from coordinate 1,360 downwards.
GCTGATTTCTTCTGTGCGGCCATGTTAGTTCCTCCTTAGTTGTATAAGGACGATAGACCGGGGGGGAAGAGCAGCAAGGTAGGTTCAGTCTGTCGCCTTTGACGTATTGCCGCTTGTAATTTGCAATTTCTGTGCCTAAGGTTATTGGTCGCGCCTTACAGACATTGGCAGGGGCATTGGCACGGGCATTGGAACTCCCGAATGCTAGACCTAGCGGTCAGGTTGCAGTGACGTGCGAGGTCTGCGCCACATAATATTCGCAAGCATGTCCGTAGCTGCCGTGTCGTTTCGGCTGTTGTAATCGTTCTACATAAGAGACGATGTATAATAGTGGCATCTTACAGGCCGGTGGTTAATGTGAAGGGAGACATGTTTTGGGCAGCTTTGCTATTGTGGGTGTAGTAGCGGTTGGGGTGTTGTTGCTATCGGGTTGTGGTCAGGCGGGTAGTCCCTCTGCACCTACGACCGAGGGAGGCGCAGCAGCCCAGGCAACCGCGCCAGGTGTGTCTGAGCAGAGTTCGACGGTGGTCGTCGGCACGTCGATGCCATCATCAGGCAATGTGACCGGCGAGCCGCTTGTGCCGAGGGATGCTTCCGGCAGCCCAATTCCGCAGACGCCTACTGTGGCGGTAAGCAGTGTGTTGACCCCTGATGCTTCGGGGTTGGTGAGGGTGACGCTTGAAAGCGCAGGTCAGTCTGTGGACATGGCGGTGGGCCAGACGCTGGAGCTCGCACTTGGTGAAGGTTACGAATGGGACGTGACGATAGGTGACACTTCTATCCTGAGGGTGCAGGCTATGTCACCGGCAGGTGGCGGGAGCCAGGGATTGTACAAGGCAGAGAAGGTAGGGCAGACTACTATAGAGGCAAGTGGTGAGCCGCTCTGTCGCAAGTTGAACCCGCCGTGTGGGATGCCTTCTCGGGCGATCACTATTGAGGTGACTGTGAGATAGTAATTACGAATTACTTCCCCTTCGGGAATTACGAATTACGAATTACGACGAAACCGCCAAGACGCCAAGAGCGCCAAGTAAACGCCAAGTTATTTATAGTAATTACGAAATTGTTTAGCTAACTCGTAATTACTATCTGACAACACGCCGCCAAATGTACCACCGTAAGTACGACCTAAGTCCGATGCCCACGTGCCTGGTTGTGAGGTATTATCTGGGTGTGGTGAATAACGGGAGACAGTAGCTTTCCTCCTTCCCGGGGTTGAAGCAAAATACCTCACACGGTGCAGAAGAGCGGTTCGATAGCGGACCGCTCTTTTGTTTAATTATGAGTTTTGAGTTATGAATTATGAATTAGTGTGGGCGGCAGGTGGGTATCTGCCTGGGTGTATAATAGCTGCGCGGCC
>JBBRVL010000217.1:0-6778 GCA_038246925.1 Chloroflexia bacterium | reverse complement strand
GTAGGTAGAGAAAGGCCGCCAGGCCCACGCCGGCCGGGAAAAATAACTCGCCCCATCCGGCGCGCCTCACCATATGGATTGAGCGCAAAAGGGAGAGCCGCCGGGAGACGAAAAGGAAGAGGAGGAAGAAAAGTGCCAGCCAGATAATCTCTTCTCGGCTGAGCCACAAGACGAAGAAAGCCGCGATCAGCCCTGACAATAGATGTACGTAGCGCCGCGTGATCTCGGGCGACACCCCGAAGGCGCGCGCCAAGATCTCACCTCCGATGAAGAGTAGAGCATATAAGGTTGTTACCATCAGCACAGCCACGAGTAACTCCTCCTAGAGTAGGGATTAGGGATTAGGGATTAGGGGTTAGAAATGTGATGTGTCATTCGTAAGTACCGAAGACCACTGACTTCTGCTTACTGCTTCTGCTCTCTGCCTACTAACCCCTAATCCCTAATCCCTAATCCCTAATCCCTAATCCCTACTCTTACGCAGCACGTACTCCGCAACCTTCTCGGCCCCAGGTGGCAGCAACTGCGTTATCAGCCGGTCGTTCCGCATCATCAGGCCATACAGGGTATCACACCCATCGTTGAGAGCGCGTGCGCACAGCGTCCCGTACAGGAGCCGCCCAACCCCGCGCTGTTGGTGCTCTGGGAGCACGGCCAGCGTCTTAACGAAGAGCGCATCGCCCTCCATTATCGAGGAAACAAACCCCACGGGCTGCGCGCTCTCCTCCGCGAAGAGGATGTACCGCGGATCGGCTCTGTCGGTGGCGTGGCTGTAGATCACTTGAAATTCCTCGAAGCTCGGCACCGAGTGGACATCCTCAAAGACCCGAGTGGACAGATCGTAGATCGCCCGGAGGTCCCTGAGCGCATTGTCCAATGACCACTCCCTCACCGTGTAGCGCGAATTGGTAACGCCCGCCTTAGATTGGTCAGCCCTAGATTGGTCAACTTCCATATTTGGCATGATTTTCAACCTGTAGCTTGAGTAATGCTCCTCTCCGGGAAGAAAGTCAGAAAGAAGCTCGGCATAGTAGAGCTTGGTGGGCGATTCGAAGGGGAGCAGCCCCTCTCCGCGCATCTGGAAGCGGTAATTGTGCCAGATGCTCAGGTTTACAGGCATGTAGACGGCCCTATCTGGATGCTCACGCCCCAACTTTTCCCGTAGCGTCTGCATGAGAAAGGCAGCCGCCGCACTATCCTCTATACATTCAACGTAACCGACGTAGACCAGCGGCCTATCGAGAGTCACCTGCACCACAGCGTGCGCTACAATCGTTCCCTCCGAGTCGTACACCGCAACACCTGACCAATCAAGCCGATGGCCCCACAGGTCACGGCGGGAAAGCTGCCCCAAATAGGTCTCTTGAAGGGCACTCCCTACCTCACTGCCGTAGAGCTTGAGTGCCAGAGTTGCGTAGTCAGGTTCGGGTGTTGAAAACCACCTAGAATACATATAGCGCCTTCACCACAACTATAGCGATGTAAGCCACTAACCCCCCGGCTAGCACCCGCACCGGGACCTTCGCAAAGGGGAACGTGGATACCATGAGCAAGGACGCCGCCACAAGGAGCGCTCCCAACAGCAGATCGTTAAATCGTATGCCATGAGTAAGGATAAGCAGGAACTGATTGTAGAAGACCGGCATGCCAGAATAGAACATCTTCCCTTTCTCTTCACGGAATCCAACCAGCGAGAAGCGGATCAGCCTGAAGCAACCGGCCCCTACGAATGGCGCCAGCAGCGGAAGGGGTGTATCGTATTGCACCGACCAGTATAGCGCTGGAAAGAGGAGGTATATGAACACATCCGCCGAGGTATCAAGCCAGCTACCAAGCCTGCTCGTCACACCCACTTTACGCGCCAGTGGACCATCAATCATATCGAGAGCCATCGCCACAATTACAAGGAGAAAAGCCCACGTCTGGTGACCCTGGATGAGCAGTACGTCGGCGACTATAGCGAAGAGGATGCCGAACAGTGTGATACCTGTTACTACCAGCTTCATAGGAGCACCACTTTTCCGGCGGCGGAATCGAGCCGCACCCTCTGGCCCGACTTCAACACCCTGGTGGCGTCTCTTACGCCGATCACACTCGGCACTCCCAACTCACGAGAGACGATGGCCGCGTGTGAGAGAATACCTCCGCGCTCGACGATGATCCCCTTTACCAGCCCGAGGAAGGGAACCCAGCTAGGGTCGGTCTGTTTGCAGACAAGTATCTTGTCTCTCACATCCTGCGAGAAATCGGGGTGCTCCATAACTATCACTTCTCCGGTCACCACAGCCGGATAATTGGGGCTGCCGCTCAATTCCCTTTGGATCTGGACCTCATCATCCGCGGCGAACCGGGAGCTATCGCGGAACGGCACCCCTTGCGTGGTGAAGTGGGGCTGCAGACGATACTGGGTGGCAGCGTCAAGCTCGCGCTTTCTCTGCTCAGTAAGCACGCTTACCTGCTTGAGGGTGGACGTGCCCTGGAGGAGTTGAAAGACCTCGTCTATCTCCATGTAGAAGATGTCGTTCGGGTCGTCCAAGGTGCCCCGTCGAGCCAGGTCTCCGCCGATTACCATGAAGACCTGCCGGACAGCCCCGAAGGTCTGTGAGCGCTTGAGCCGCATCTCCTCGCGCCTGAGCATGGAGCGCTTAGTGTGCTTGATGAAGAAGTCGAGCACCAACCTTTTTAGGAGTGGGAGATTTCGGGTACTCGCCTGTGGTTGCCGAGTGTGGGGACTACCCTTGCCTCCCGAATTGGAGGAAATATACTGTTTGACCAATTCGAGGAAGAGGGTGGGGTCCTCTCGCAGGTTGGGCGTCTCCAGTTTGAGGTCGTAGCCGTTCCGCAGCCCGAACTCGGCCATGAATCGCCTGATGAGACCACCCACTCTACCATGCGCTTGCACTCGTGCCCATAACCGGGAGCTATCGAGCGTGTCGAACTCCTCAAGAAGGTGACGGTCGGCTTTAACCGCAACGCCGATACGTCTCAAGGAAGCTACCATCCTTGCGTTACCGCTCTCCCCAATACCTGAAATATCCCTGGGGTCAAGCTCGCGCTGTAGGTACTTTCGGCTGAGACCTCGCAAGATACCGCTATAGATCATCACGGCGAAGTCGTTCAGGATAGGTATCTGCCAATCCCGTAGGAAGCGTTGCTCGACCCTAAAAAAGAAGCGCATCGCTTCCTGCGCGTCGGTGATATCGTCCAACTCGGCCATGAATTTCCTGAAATCGGTGTCGAAGCTTGATACCCAGCGCCCCGTCTCCTTGTGCAGTGCGTAGTGGTAATAAAGGAACTTGGCGAGCACTCGGAGCTTGGCGAAGAGTGAAACCCTGACATTGGGCACCATTATCCGGTCTTCCGGACGCACCCCCATCATCTCTTGCAGGAGCCTGGGGTTCTCCGAGAAGCCAGGGAGGTGGCTGATGAGGGTACACCAGGTCTCCAGATTGTAGTAAAAGCGCCCATCAAAGTAACCCAGGAAGGTCTCCAGCTTCCGGTACATCTTCTCTATAGTCCTGTCAGGCACGCCGAATAATGCCGCAGATTGCCGGTAAACTTCGCGGTAGACGTAACGTGCGTAGGAGAAAGTAAGGGGCGAGCAGATGCCTGGGTAGCTCTCAACGATATTTGAATTGTCCCAGACGTACTTAGATTGATCAAACCTAGATTGGTCAGACTTCCTCATAGCATGGCCGCCAGCATGTTGGCGGTGAGAAGGAGCACGGCCCCGTTCAGCACGGCCTTTGCGCTCGATATGGTGTCAGCCTTGAGGTAGTAGATGCAGGCCAGCGCCGGAAGCGCGAGCCATAGGGCCATCCATATCGGTACTCCCGCTACAAGAGTGAAGAGACCCTGGGCCGCAACCAGGATCGCCAGCAGGAAGATGACGGCCCCCCCGCGCCCCAGATACGCCGAATAGGTGTCGCGGCCGGTCTGGTCGAGGAGTGCCGGCCGGGTCTTCCTTGCTACCTCCACGGCCATAATCATCAAGAGGTTGAGCACCAGGAAAAGAGCTGCCTCGATCCCGGCCACCTTGCCGCCCTCGAAATAGATCACATAAGCCGTCAGCGCAGGCACAAACTGCTGGTGTGTGACGAGATAGACTATCAAGCGCGGCCTCAAAAAATTGGGTACAAAGAATTCAAACCTCATCAACACCAACAGGCACAGGGTAGCCATAAACAGGGCAAATGCGGCCACGCCCGCGAAGATGACGTTGAGCGCAACTAGCAGAATAGCCAACACTAGCAGGCTGGTTGCAAGCTCGCGCACGGTGACAGAGCCACGCTGCACGGGCCGCTGCCTATAGTACACGTCATCATGGTGCTTGTCCTTCATATCGTCAGACAAGCGCAAGAGTAGGAAGACTCCTATGAAGGTCACTGAGCCAGCTGCCCACCTGGGCCAATGCCCGATATTCAGGCCACCGGATGCATAATCAGCAATGAAAAGATAGTGCAGGAGAGAGGCGGGCACCACACTGAACAGGGAGAATCTCTCTATCAAGTACAACAGGAAACGCGTGGGGAAGCCCCTTCGCTTGCCGGTTGTTGGATCGATTGCCCGAATTGCTCCCTCCCTTCCTTGCGCCACTACCGAGCGTGAGCTTGCGGGGGTGGTGGATACGCTCATCAGGCGTTCCCACCCTGGGTCGTAGGGAGAACCAGAGGCCCAGGGTGGTTCCTCAACGAGTAGATGCGGTGTAGCACTCCGTCGGCGACCGGCTGTAGATCAGGTTCGCTACCATCCACAGCAAGCTCCAGGCCAACGTGCAGCACCACACCTATACCCTCAGCACGACGCTGTTCAGCGTCAAGCCATTCGATGTTCACCGGTAAAACCTTCGCCCCGGTCCTCGCGGCCAGGTATGCCACGCCCACTCCGGCGGTGTTCAAACCCAACTGATCAGTAGAACCTCCCTTGACTCGTCTGCCTTCGGGGAAGATAAAGATGGTTTGACCCCTTTCCAGCAACCCCAAAGCCAGCTCAAGCCCACCCTTATTACCGTCCTTATGTGCCGGAAAGCAGCCGAGTGGGAACATGAGCAATTTCTGCCAGGTACGCTCGATATACCCGTCGTGGGTCATATAGCGTACTGGTAAGAGCATTTTGAAGCGGCTCCAGGGGAGAGCGACAGAAGCCAGAAACGGGTCGAGCGCCCTGACGTGATTTGCCGCGATGATATACTTACCTCCCTGCTGGGCGATTTCGGTGGTCTCCTCTCTGCGAACCAGATAGCGAGGGTAGAGGCGCATGACCAGTCTGCACGCCCAGTAGGTGATGGTCTGGCAGACGCAGATCAGCCCAGGTGACACGTCCCTGGCGCGCCATTGCATCTTCTTCACCTCGAAAAGGTAAAGCAGCATGTCGAAGGCAATGTGAACCAGGCTCCCCACCGCGAAAAGCTCGAATAGCACTTGGACGGGTGGGCCATAAACAGCCCACACGAACAGGATGATCCCGGCTACCGAGTCGGTCTGGTCTATGAAGTAGAATAGTAGGCTGCCAGGCCCACCTGGGCGGCTGCCTGGGTGTACTCTCAGTCGGCGCTTGACGAAGCTGTTGGGTAACTCTCCAAGTGAATAACCCAAGCCGATGAGGAGTCCGAAGAGAAGGGCTGGCACAGGCTCCGCTAGCTGGGCGAAGCCAGAGGGAAGATGCTCAGATTGGAGCACAAAGGACAAAAGCCAGGCGCAGACTGAGGTCATACCTGACATAATCAGCACGCCGCGCCAGGTCTTGTTCTCCCCGAAGAGAGGCTCCCCGAAAAAGCGGAGGCCAAGATCGAGCCTCTGGGCGGCCCAGGGAAAGAGGTCGGCGCGAATGGCTACGGAGTGGGCGATTCCCGCCAGCACCACCGGCAGGATCACCAACAGAGTCTTTATGATCTCAGGCATTTAATAACCAGCATAAGAGCGGAGGGTGGCGTACGAGTCGCCGGTCAAATGCGCGGCTAGTAGGCAGCAGCTATCTCCTGCTAGGTGTGCGAGTTGAAAGTCTAGCGAAGAAGCCCGCAGAGACCAAGACAAGGAGCGCGAAGGCTATACCCATAGACCAGCCAACCAGAAGGAGCAGATTATCATCTCGGCTACTTAGAAGCAGCACTCCTCCGATCAATTCCGTTATGCTGGCACCGATGAAAACGTTCGACGAAAGCAGGTCTTTCTCCTTCATCTCGCGGCCAATCGCCAGCACGGCAGGCACAATGGTGCCCGCCAGCAGGAAGACGGTCAGAAAGGTGATGATCGGCTGCTGACCGAAGTAGAAGAGTCCACCCCCCGAAAAATACGGCGCGGAGGGATAGAAGAAGCGCACTATCAACAACACCGCCGCAAAAACCACGGCCAACCCCAATGCAAGTTGCTGCTCCGACTGCCGCAAATGGCGCGTCGCCGCACTGACGATGAGCAAAAGCGCCGCAATCATCACGATAAGACCAATTGTTACCCACAGATTTAACGTGTCAACGGGCTTAGTAATAACAGCAAAGGACCATAGGGCGAATGCAACGCCCACAAGCCAGAGGCCGAGTCCGAAGCGCCTCGCGCTGTCGCTCTGCACATATCTGGGCAGTAGATATGCAGTCGCGAGCACACACAATGTAACGAAGACGAAGAAAAGGATAACTTGACCAGCCATCTATCTCCTCCTTCTTAATATTAGGACTTTCGCTCAGGCAGGGCTGAAAGCGGTGATGTGAGGGTTACGCAGTTCAGCACGTAGATAATCACTGAGCAAGTCAGCCTGAGCACGATACAATGATTTGCCAAGCCGT
>JBBRVL010000216.1:0-6800 GCA_038246925.1 Chloroflexia bacterium | reverse complement strand
GTGCATGAGTGGGAAAGGCTGTGTTGACATCATCTGGCCTGCCGCCAACACGCACGAGATCGGCTGGGAATCCGCCTGCTCTGCCCCTCCAAACTGAATTAGTTGGAACAGATGACACACGGGTCCGCCCCTACATATTGCATCTTCTCTGTTCGCCTCATATCTAGCAACAATATGCCTTCCACAAGGCATCTGCTGTTATCTCCACTTGACGATATACAGCTTCCCTTTAAGCTCGAGCCAGATTTGCGCGGTCAGAAGGAGGTTGTTGCCCGGTCCGACCTTGATTCTCTCCCAGGCAGGGTCCAGCTCTACAACAGCCTGGGTCTGGTCCAATCCTTCCAGCACCTGGAGTGTCTTCTGATTTGACTGTCCCGACCCTTTTAGTTGATTGTAATAGCCTTTAAGAGAAAAGATGGGAAGAATGACCAGCAGGGCCAGGGCCGCATAGTAACCGCTCTGGATCATTATGCCCCCCGAATTTCGTACCCTGGAGATGAACTTTGCTATCACAGGCCAGATCACACCAAAGGCGGCTAGCGCCACAAGGCAGTAGCAGGCAGGCAGCAGGAATGATAGATAGCGGTTCTGGAACGGAAAGCCCGCATAGTAACCCTTGTTGAACACCGGCATCAGCAGCACGGTGCTGGCGATGGCCCACACGAGGCTCGCGGCCCGATGCTTCAAGCTATACCATACGCCAACCGCAAGGAGTATCATCATGACCCCAATCTGGTAGTACTCGAATGTCGGCACTGGGATGGAAAGATTGCCTGCTATTACTCGCACGAAGAGACTGAGTAGCTCGCGCAGCCGTGCCACGTAGTCCGCTATTCCGCCCGGCCATTGGAAGGCATAGCTTTGCGTAAGGGCCTCTGCCTCTCTTACCGAGCCTCCTCCCGTTTGGAGGTTATATATGAGGAGGGGCGAATAAAGTATCAGGAAGCAAAGAGTGCCATAGTAGGGCCAGGGGTGTGCGCGTGGGTTGGCGAGCTGCCGTCTACGCTCAGAGTTACTCAGATAATGGAGGAGCAGGCCCGGAAGCACAGGTATCGTATGCGGAGAAGCCTGTAACATCAGGCCCGCGAACACCCCGGCAGCGAGTAGCCAGCGCTCACCCCCCTGGCGCAACCCGCGAATGTAAGAGCCGAGCATGAGCGCAAAGAGGAGGGCAGCCAGGCTGTTCGGCCAGACCACATGGCTGTTGACAACGATATGGCTGCCGGAAGTGAGCATCAACGCCGCTGCGAACAGAGGCGCAAGCAGTCGTCTGCCGCCGGGCACCAACTCGTCTTCATGCAAAGCAACCCTGGCGAGCCAGAAGACCGCCAGTGGAGCCAGCGCCCCCATAATGGCTACCAGGAGCCGGGCGGTATAAAAGGAATGGCCCGCAATAGCGAAGAAACCGGCCAGCAAGTAGCTAAGCAATGGACCATAATAGGTCGTGGTCTCTACCAGCGGCAGGGTAACCCCACGCGAGATGTCATTCGCCTGCCTGATGGAATAGACCTCATCGCTCAGGGGCGGCGCTTCGATAAGCTGTTCCAGACGCATACCGAGGCCTACTATGAAGAGCAAAAGTAGGAGAGCAGGCACCAGCACACGAGAAGGAAGCGCACCAGCAAGAAGTCGCGGAGAATTATGAATTGTGAATTTTGAATTTTGAATTGATTTTGCTTGGTCTAATTCGTCACTCATAATTCATAATTCATAATTCCATAAACTACCTGCTCTGCCCCGAGTCGGGATCTATCATCAAGCTCGATTCATCTACTGCCTCGAAGTCTGAGCCGCGCAGCACGTCCATCAAGTGCAGCATATCATTATCCCAACGCTCATCGGGCGCGCCGCTGATATACCAGGGACTACCATTATCCGCAAGGAACATACCGTAATCTTTGAGCGCCTGCAAGATAACGCGGATCTCCGGCGGGTATGCGCTGATATTGACACTCGATTTGAGGCGGACGCGCAAGCCCATCGGGGGGAGGTTGGGGTCGGTCGAGCTGCTGGCGAAGTGTCGTGCGGGCCAAAGATATGCGCGCTGAGTGTTCGGCGCGGTAAATCTGAGCGCATGTGTTATCGCGCCGTTGGCTACCTCATCATAACGGACGAGGCCGGGGTAAATCGGCAGGCCCGCCGCATCAGCCGAGGTAATGGAGGCTTCACGCAACTGGTTTGAGGTGAGCGGGAAGACCGCGCCGCACCCTGCCTCCCAATCGCCGTCCTGGCGTGGGTAAGCATGATACATCTCGTACAGGATGCAGTTGCCGTCATCCACTACCAGAACATGTCGGTCGCCGTTGCTGCCAGGTCCACCTTCGATTGGCGCATTAGTAGGCACAGGATAAGGGCCGGGATCGCTCTCCTCGCCGTACTCGGTGAAAAAGATCGACACGGGCGGCTGGCCCTGGCTCACTCGCACGAATGGAATACCGATAGGTGCGCCTTCCCATAGCCCCGAGCCGAAGTCTGCATGGACACGCGAGGTAAGGCCTATAGAGTTGATGTAGTTGTTGGAGAGAGCATGGGTCGGCAGGGCGGAGATGTTGCGGTTCCAGATATTATTGGCCGGGAAGACCACGCACGGATGTCCCGCGACCCGTGTGGCCGTAGCTGCCGGAGTGGAGCGAATGGTTGGCACGATGGTTCCAATCGGAGGGGGCGGAGGCGGCTCGCCACCGATTGCCAACCAGATTATCTTGCTAGCCTGTGCACGGGTGGAGGTGTTGGATGGGCGGAAGTAACGTCCGGGGCACGGCTCACCAGGCCCGCCGCACTCGTAGCCGCCGACTACGCCATTGGCGCTTATGCGCTCTACGAAGCCGAAGAAGGGATTATCGGCTGGCACGTCGGCAAACGTGGGCGAGCCTCCCCCCAGTGGCCCCCACCCTTTGGCGTTCACTATCATCTTCGACAGTTGGCCCCTTGTGACGTTAGCGCCGGGGCGGAAGTAGGGGCGGCTCTGTGGATCGCACGCCTCGAAAGGACCTCCGCAGTTGTAGCCGCCCACCACGCCGTTCGCTACGCCGACCTCGATCCAGGAAAAGAAAGTATGAGTAGGGGGCACATCGGCAAAGGTAGGGGTGCTAGGCAGCGCGCCTGTGAGCGCGGTCGATATGACCACGATCTTCATCATCTGGCCGCGCGTGATATCGTTATTGGGGCGGAAAGTGCCGTCCTCGTAGCCGGACACGACCCCCAGGTCAGACAGGCCGGTGACGAACGGATAAAACCAGTCGCCCGGACAGACATCCGTGAAGCGCTCCCCAACACAATTCGCTGAAGGGCACAAAGGAGCCGCGTTAGCGTTCATGCTGAATGCGACTGCCAAAACTAAAATCGGCAGCCAGAAAAGGTTGATATACTTGTATTTGCGGAGGGTGATCATTATAAGAGCTTCTTTCTATATTGAATGGTAGTCTGGGGATTCTTCAACTGCATTACCCAGCATCCCGATTCTATGGGCTTTGGGCCGGAGGCGCAATGGGTAGAAGGTCCTCTTATAGATAGCCATCCCCGGCCAATATTGGCCTACTCCTAAGCATATAAGCAGTACTTTCCCTGCATTGGTGTTATTACTATCGCAAGGTTGTAAAAGAAGGTATGAGATGGACATATGGAAGCTCTGAGCGCTGAGGACGAGCAAAGACTGGTCGAAGTTGCGTCGCACGATTCGCGGGCGTTTCGGCAGTTGTACAATGTCTACTTTCCACGTATGTATGCATACGTGAGCTATCGTGTTGGAAGCGCGCAGGACACTGAAGACCTGGTTGCCGGAATCTTCATGAAGGTGGTTGAGGAGATCGACGCCTTTCGATGGCGGCACGACAATTCCTTCGCTGCCTGGATATTCAGAATCGCACACAACCAGGTCGGGAACTATCATCGCACGAAACGCCACGCCACCGAGCAACTTCCCCTGGATGACCTGCCACAAATCGCTGCCCATGCCCTGCTGCCCGAAGAGATCGTGTTGCGAAAGGAGATGTTCGCTCACCTCTACAACCTGGTCGGAGCGCTTTCGGCTCGCAGGCGCGAAGTAATAACTCTCAAGTTCTTCGGCGGATTAAGCAATCGAGAGATTGCAGGGATATTAAACCTCGATGAGAGAACGGTAGCATCTAATCTCTGCCGTGCGCTGGACGACCTGCAAAAGCAATACGAGTTGATCGGCGAACAAGGAACGAGGAAAAGATATGAACGAGCACGATAAGCTGACCGAGCACGATATAGAAACACTTAAGAGAGTAGAGAGCCTGTTAGCCTCGCCGCGACCGGCAGCAAATGGGACAACGGAGGTGAGCGTTCTGCTGGCGAACACTGTCCCACAAGCGGACCATGCCTTCCAGAGCCGCCTCGAAGTCCAACTGCTGGCGGTATTAGAAAAGAAGAAGGCACAAAAGCCGGAGGAAGACCACTCTACGACATCACGTAACCTAAAGCCCGCGACCCTGTGGCAGCGCCTTCCCATTGCTTCCGGTGCTCCATTAGGCAAAGCAGCAAGCAGGTTTGGCTCCGTCCTGGTGGGTGCTGCGATGGTGGCAGCCCTGGTCCTTGCTCTTGCTTTCCTAATACAATCCAGACGCGATATGCCTGTCATCTCTACGGAAGGCACTGCCACCACGAAGGCTCTCGCAACGCAAACAGCATCAAGCAGCGACCTGACACCGGACGCCCCCGTCACCATACGGACCGCGCTGCTGCCGGTAAACGTTATCGTCTGGTCGCCCGCTGGGCGCAGTTCGACCTCGGCAATTGCATGGTCAGGGGATGGGCGCACCCTGGCGTCCGCGGCCCCGGACGGCAAAGTTACCTTCTGGAACGCGGCCACCGGCGAAAGGCTGCGGGAGATAGATACGTCATCGACCGGCAGCTTGCGCGGCATAAAGTGGTCGCCTGACGGAGGGGTACTCGCTACCTACTGGGCCAGCGAGTCTTCCGGCTGGGGCTTCATCGACCTGTGGGATCCGACAACGGGAGAAAAGCTCCACTCATTTACCGAGCAACAGGGGCGTGTCACCGCTATGGATTGGTCACTCGACAGCTCAATCCTCGCATGGACCGATGGCTGGAACATCACGCTCTGGGACAGGGCGAGCGAAAGCGCCCTACCAAAGCCGCAGCCTACCTGGCCCGCTCCGATTTTGAACCCAGGTATAGAGCCTAACCTTACGACCAATCTTGACTGGTCGCCCGATGGCGCACGGTTAGCCACCAGCCAGAGCAACATCGTGAAGATATGGGACCCGGTGAGCGGACAGGAACTTGCTGCACTCGAACAGAGTGACACGGTCTCTCGCATAGAATGGTCATCAGACGGAAGTATGCTGGCAGTGCTGGTGGACGACAACCCGCAGGCGTCCGGTGTGCGCCATAAGCTGGTCTTGTGGGACACAGCATCTAACCGGCAAATCGACACCCCGGTTGTAGAAGGCTCTGTGACAAGCATAGCCTGGCTACCACGCGGGCTTGTCCTTGCCATGAGCATAGTGAACAACAAGACAGCTGATGATTACGTCAGCCGGTACGATGTAACAACGGGTCAACTAACCCGCATCACAGATGGCATTGCAACAGAGGTCGCATGGTCGCCTGACAACCAGACTCTTGCCATAGCTAACTCCAGGGATGGGATTATTACACTTCTCAATGGCTGGACCGGACCAGAACCATTACCTACGCCGACCTCTATTGTCCCCCCATCTAATGAAGAGTGCGGAGTTCGTTGGACTGTAGCGAGCAGTCCCGATCTCGCTCCGGGCGACAACAGCTTCACAGCAGTAGACGCCATATCGGCCAACGATGTGTGGGCGGTGGGGAAAACTGATAATTCTAGCGTGCTTGCGTCGTTGATCATACATTGGGACGGCGTACAATGGAGCGTAGTGCCGACGCCTGATAGGAGCAGAGGGTTATGGGCGGTGGCAGTAGTGACATCAGATGACGTTTGGGCAGTGGGTGGCGGCGATGCGCTGCACTGGGATGGGGCTAAGTGGGACGTGGTTCCGATTGCCACTCCCGAAGGCAGCGATGGCCATTTTCTCTACGGCTTGGCGGCCCTGGCGGCCAACGACATATGGGCAGTAGGTTTTCACACAAAACCCGACGCGGGGAGCTTTACCCTAGTGGAGCACTGGGACGGCACCAGATGGGCCGTAATGCCCAGCCCTAATGTTGCGGGTGCAACTGCAAACCAACTCAGAGCGGTGACGGCTCTCTCGGGCGACAATGTTTGGGCTGTAGGTGATCACTCCAACGGTGAAGTTGGAGGAGCATTGATCTTACATTGGGATGGTGCCCAATGGAGTCTCAGCCCAAACCCTAAGTCATCGAACAGTGATAATCTCCTAGGTGTAGCAGCGGTATCGGCAAATGATGTGTGGGCGGTTGGTGTGACTTCGAATAGCGATAGGAGTCACACGCTAGCTCTGATTATGCACTGGGACGGGGCCAAATGGAGTGTACTGCCCGAGCCAGACATTCCAGGCGAGAAGTACCTGTCGGGCGTAGTGGCGGTATCGGCAAATGATGTATGGGTAGTGGGCACATCCTATAACGTCAGTACCGGAGGGGCACTAATGTTGCATTGGGATGGCGCACAATGGAGAGTCCCCGATAGTAATAGGCTCGCCTCGTTCCTTGCCGGGGTAACTGCCTTGCCGTCGGGTGAGCTTTGGGCAGCGGGCGGCGGTGTTGCCGCCTCAGGTTTGGGAGGGCCAATGGTGTTGCGCTATGGAGATGCCCCATGCGCAACCAGGGTGCCCATCCCTGCCAGCACCACGATGCGGATTCCGACT
>JBBRVL010000215.1:0-6821 GCA_038246925.1 Chloroflexia bacterium | reverse complement strand
CTTCAACACATCCAGCGCCCGCCCATACATCTGCACAGCAAGCGCCCCTTCCTTCGCACTCAGCGCAATGTCCCCCCTCGCCTTCGCCGCCAGCACCTCCAGCATCGGCGATGCCTCCTTCAACTCCGACGTATCCCCCATCGCCATCTGCAACAGCCCCTGCTCCAGCGCATCCTTCGAAATCTCCTCCATACCCGCCCGCTCCGCAAGCACAGCCAGACCATAGTACAGCGTCGGAGAAGCCTCTCGCTTGATAGCCTCATGCAGCTCCTCCATGAACAGCCGCGCCACCGAATTTTGGGTTTTGGATTGGGGATTTTGGATTGAATTCGTAATTCGTAATTCGTAATTCGTAATTCCTTTCCCCGCCCTCTCCAACACGCTCTGCAATGCATCCCACTGCGTATGCTCGTTAGATGACGCCAGCAGAACGTACAGCCGTACCAACGCCTTATTACTCCCTGGATCCAAATGCAGCGACCGGCTCAGCTCCACAAGCGCCTCCTGGTGCCTCCCCAGCGCCGTCAAATACGTCCCCACCGTCAGCGCAACCTCTGCCGAATTAGGCAGCTCCTTCTTCAAATTCAGAGCTTCCTCCAGCGCACGCTGCGTCTCCCCCGCCTTATACAGGCTCTCCGGCAGCGCAAGCAGCGCGCTCGCCGCCTCATCTACCTTCCCACCCTCCATCAACAACAGCCCCAACCGCGTCTGCAAACTCGGGTTAGAAGGGCTCCCAGGCTGCAACTGCAACATCCGCTTGCACATCTCCGCAGCCGATACAGGCTCCCGCCTCGCTACATACGTATCCAGCACTGTCTGGTACTTTTCAATCGCGAGCTCCAACTTCTGCCTACTACCTTCTGCATTCTGCCTTCTGCTTTCTACTTCGCTCTGCCTTACGTAAATATCCCCCAGCAATACATGCACAGGCAAATAGCCGGGGTGTATCGACATCGCCGCCATGCATGAGTCGATTGCCACCTCAAGCTGGTTCATCCCGACCGCATACTCCCCCTCCGCCATAAGCTGCTGCACCGCAATGCTCGTATGCTCCATGTCAACCAGCGCCGCATTCGAGAAGCTGTGGTAGATATGCCCTTCCCCCTGTAGTGGCGAACCCCCGTGTCCGCTCTGCTCCGGCAGCATCGCGGTCCCGTCCTCCAGGGGGACCCCACCCGCCTGCCCACCCTCACCCGCCATATTGACGCAGCTATCGGTCGCATCAGGCGATAACCCAGCAATGTCTGAGGCTCGAAGGTACTCGGTGATGGTCCGCAGGTTGCTCGCAGGCTGGCGAATCCTCGTCGTCTGCCCTTGGCTATCCTCTACCGGCGCACCCGCCTGCTCGACCTTCCTACCCGCACCTTTCAACTTGGATGTAGCGTCCGTCATCTCCTGCGTCTGGTCGTTGTAGCCCTTGACCCCTATATCCGACAGTATGCTACTCCCCATCTGCTGGGTCGCCTCCCCAGGGATTGCACCATTCATTAGCTGCGTAAGCTCGTTCACCGGCACTTCATCAATCTTGCGGGTCGGTTCGTCCAGCTTCAGCTCCCCCATGCGCTCGCCCGGAAGCATCCCACTGCCCCGCCCTATCCCCTCAAGCTTGCTTTGTATGCTCTCGTTGTACAGTTCGTCCGCCTTTTTCTCTAGCTCGGCAAGCCGACTGTGCTGCCACTTTCTGTCTTTGAATATCTGAATAAGGTTAGTGTAGAGAGATGCCGCCCGACCTGGATTGTTGTCGCGCATATTTGCACCGGCGGCGGCTGTATATAACTCTAACATCTCTTCCGCTTCCGTCTGCGTAATCTTCTGCAAGTCGATCCCGCTCAACGCACGCTCGAAAGAAACCACCGCGCTCGCGAAATCCTCCAGCGTAACGTGGCATTGCCCCATCATATAATTGGAGGAAGTAGCAAACTCACGGTCCTGCGAAGCTCGCTCCAGGAAAGGAATAGCCACACTGGCGCGGCCCGCCTGGTAGTTCAGTACGCCCGCATTGTAAAAGACAGAAGGTTGTCTTGCCCCGGCGCGCACTGCCTGGTCGTAAAGGTCGAGCGCGACGGCGGTATCCCCTTTGTTCTGGGCCTCGGTGGCCTTTTCAACAAGAGCAACCGCTTCGGGAGGCTCCGGCTCGATTCTCTTGAGCAGGCCGGTGCCGCCTGTGACGCTGGCGCCTACCGTACCCTCGCTCATAGTTGCCGTACCCCCGTCTTCGGCGCTCTTGCGACGCACAGCATGCACGGCGCGGCGCACGTCAGGGTTCTCCGGGTCCAGGGCGGTAGCTGCATCGGCGTGCTTCTCGGCCTCAGCAAGGTTCCCCTCTTCAAGCGCGAACTTCAGGAGAGCCACCAATTCGCCGACCTGCGCCCGCCGGTCGCCCACATCCTGCGTCAGCTTCAGAAGCCGCTCGTGAACGCTCTTGTCTTTGGGAACGGCGCGGGAGAGATCGAGCAATGCACGGATTGCTTCGTGAATCTGGTTGCTCTTGACATAGAGGTTGGCAAGGCGGTTATAGGTCTCAACAGCCCTCTCCATCTGTCTCTGGGCGAGATAGATTTCGGCAAGTCGGTTCAACGCAAAGAGATCGGTGGGGTCGCTTACGGTCAGGTCGGTATAGGCTGCCTCAGCTTCCTGCCACTGCCGCAGGCGAAGTAAACACTGAGCGCGATTACGCAGAACAGTGCGGTCACTAGGGAACTCCCCGAGGGCACGGTCGTACTCTTTGAGGGCACGCTCCCATTGGTTTGCCCACGCATGATCGTGGGCGCGCTTCATTGCCGTATCAAAAATAGCCTTATTTCCTGCCATAGCGCACTTTGCTCCGTCAAGTCTGTTGTTGGGCGATACCTGGGGACGCAGCTAAGCCAGGGGCTTGCCGCATCAACACGAGTATAGCAGAAAAAGATGGGATTAGGACCAAAAATGGGACAAAGGGGAGAGGTGTTTAGGAGAGAAGTACCGTACGCTGCGGCGAATTATGAGTTTTGAATTATGAATTATGAATTATGAAGGAATTGGTCAATTCAAAACTCATAATTCCGAAAGCTTGCTTTCGGTGGGCTGGGAGTCTGGAGCGGTTTTCAAGCGGAATAGCTCGGCAAGTACTTTGCGTAGCCGGTCGGGCGTGAGGTTGCCGACCAGCCGTCCGTTGGCGGCAACTGAGATCGTCCCCCGTTCCTCGCTCACAACCACGGCGATGGCATCGGAGTATTCGGAGATACCAAGCGCCGCGCGGTGCCTCGTGCCGTACTGGGAGGGGCTGAGAACATTGTCCGATAGTGGCAAGACCGTGCCCGCAGCTACGATGCGCCCATTGCGGATGATGACCGCGCCGTCATGTAAGGGAGTGTTAGGGTAAAAGATGTTGGTGAGGAGCTGCCGCGATACCTCAGCATCGAGGGCAACCCCCTTGTCCGCGTAGTCCTGTAGGCCCGTCTGCCGCTCGATCACGATGAGAGCGCCGTGCTTCTGCCGTGAGAGGATAGAGCACGCCGCCGCTATTTCAACTATCATCGCTTCCAGGGCACGCTGCCCTCCCAGCAGGCCCCGATTGAGCCATGTGCCTGTGCGCCCAAGCTGTTCAAGCGCGCGCCTCAACTCGGGCTGGAATATAATCGGGATCGATACAAGTAAAGCCAGTCCCGAGTTTCGTATCAGCCAGGTGAGCGTTGAGAGCTGGAAAAGAGTAGAGAGGAGCGCGGAAGCGAGCCAGAGGATAATGATGCCACGTACAAGCTGCACGGCACGCGTTCCCTGCACCACCGCAAGCAGCCAGTAGAAAATAAGGGTAACAGCCGCAAGGTCAAGCAGCGTCCCCAGGTTTATGCGAGATAGTATCCACTGAATTTGCGGCAACGCCAACCCCTTCAGGAATTACGAGTTACAAATTACGAATTACTGAGCTTCTTAACTAATCGTAACTCGCACTTGCCTCATGCCCATTCTATATCGCATCCAGCTTTAGGGCAAGCCGTAGGCTGGGAGGCAGTAGGTACTGCTCAATGGTGTCGCATTAAAAATCGGAACGTGCTGTAGGGGCAGGCCCCCGTGCCTGCCCTTGTTGGCGACGGTCAGGGCAGGCACGGGGGCCTGCCCCTACGGAATCTTTATGCGACACCATTGAGGTACTGCTTTACCCTTCGGGATCATATGAATTACGAATTACGAGTTTAGCAGAAGGTCAATTCGTAACTCGTAATTCGTAATTCGTAATTCATAATTCGAGCGAAGCGATACGACAGGTCCGGCAGCCTATACAGTACCTAATAGTCCACACTAACTAGTATGAATGGCCTATTGTGGTAACTGTAGTACGTCGGCTAGAGTTAAAGCGACCCGACACATTTTCGTGGGCGGGCCGCGCCATGCCGAGGATCCGCGTCGGGTCTGCATGGAAGTTGTCCAGCCGTTGCCTCGTGTTAACTGCCTGCTACGCATATTAGCCTTATCTGTACGCATCACGCTTCAAGAGCGCAATCATATTCTTATAGTTTTCTTCGGCGCAGCAGGCAAACATTCGGTACTATCATTATTTAGCCATAAGGGAGTTGAGAATTATGTATAACAATCACCCGAAGAGCCATGGGGCTAATCCCGCGCAAACGCAGCGCCTTTTCCCCATAGTTGCCTTGCTGCTTCTGATGTGTCTCTCTGCGCTCGCGCAGACTGCACCTGCCGTCGCTTCGGCAGCCGAGGGCATGAGCGAAGCGTGGGCGGCCGGAACAGCCCAAACAAGTGGATCCCCCAACAGGCCTCTGGTGCAAATCCTGTGTGTCGACGACAATATTCCGACGCCCATTATCGCAGCCGGGCAGCCGTGCGCAAACGCAGGCAGCGCGGCGTACTCTACTATACAGGCTGCTCTCACCGCCGCCGTCGCCGGTGACGAGATCCGAGTAGCTTCAGGGACCTACACCAACGGCAGCGGAACCGCAGTAGCCGTCGTCAGCATGAATGTAACAATCACAGGAGGTTACGGGGGCGGCACTAGCAGTTGGTCCACCTCTGTCAACGCTACCTCTACAATAGTAGACGGCCAGGGCGTGCGTCGCAGCTTCGAGATCGTGGGCGGGGCATCGCCAACCATCCAGCAACTTGATGCGAACAACGGCGGCTTCCTCAATAACGCCGGTTCAGTCAATGTGTCATTTGGCACACTCAACATCTCCGATGGCGGCACCAGTAACGGCGTCTTCAACATCGCAGGCGGCGCTAACGTCAACTTCCCTGCCGGAACTCACACCTTGCTCGACAATACCGTTTTCAACGGCCCCGGTCAGATGACTTTCACCGGCGGAAACGTCAGCCTGATTGGTACTGTCGGCACAGGCAACGTCACCGTCCAAAATTTTAGCCTCGGCCCCAACAGCGTACTCGGTGGTTCAGGCGACCTCACTATCACCGGGTTACTGCAATGGACCGGCGGCACCATGGACGGCCCGTTCCCGACCGCATTCGTCCCTGCGGCCCGAACTATCATGGCTCCCGGTTCCACCACCATCATGGGTGGTGTCTCTACTACCAAGACGCTTGTCCGGCGCTATTTTATCAATAATAGCACCTTCACCGTAAACGGCACGGGTATCGGGACCTTCGTGATGAGTGACAGCACGATCTTCACCAATTCATCGGGTGCGCTGTTCGATATACAGAACAACGACAATATCAATTATGGAACCGGCGAGTTCCCTACGTTTAGAAACCTCGGTACCGTTCGTAAATCGGGCGGCAGTGGCGTCAGCAACCTCGGTACGGGCTTCCTCAAGCTTGAGAACAACGGCGCGATGCAGGTGATGGTAGGCACTCTCAACCTGGGCGGCGGTAGTAACCTCGATCCCGATAGCAGCGGTACTTTTACGGTCTCATATCTGGCAACGCTGCGGTTCTCAGGCACCCACAACCTCCTTTCCGCCTCATCGGTCACGGGCGCGGGCAATGTTGATTTCACCGCCGGTGACACCGACATCACGGGAACATACAATATAACAGGCGTGACGAATATAACCGGCGGCACGGTCAAGTTCGATACCAACGCCACCAGCATCTACTCTACCCTCAGTGGTACAGGCACGATGTCGGGTGACGGCACGTTCAACACTTTATATATGGTGTGGAACGGCGGCACGATGACCAACAGGAGTGTCGGCATGGGCGTGACCAACCTCTCGGCCACGGGCGTCATGACCATCGCGGGTGTAACCTCGAGTAAATACCTTTCGGGGCGTACCTTCAACAACAACGGCAGCATACGTGTAAACGGTACGGGCGTTGGCACGCTTTATATAAACAACAACGGTACGTTCAACAATAACAGTACGGCGACCTTCGACATCCAGAACAACGACTCGGTCCTCTACAACGCGGGCACCTCGTCGAGGTTCACTAACAATGGCATGATCCGCAAGTCGGGCGGGTCGGGCATGAGCACATTCGGCAGCGGCAACCTGACGTTCGACAACAACGGCGCGGTAGAAGTGATGACCGGAACTTTGAGCCTCGATGGAGGCGGCAGCATACCGTCGCAGAGCACCGGCGCTTTCACCCTGGCCGACCAGACGACCCTCCGCTTCAATGCGGGCAACCATACCCTTGAACCGGCCTCTACAATAATGGGTGCGGGCAATGTCACCGTTAGTGGCGGCACTACCAGCATCGCCGGTGGTTACAACATTACCGGACTGACTACCATCACAGGGGGCACTGTCAACTTCAACACCAATGCCTCAACCGCCAACGTCAATATGAGCGGCGGCTTCTTCGGGGGTGATGCGCCCTTCAACTTCACTATAACGGGCGTGTTCAACTGGACGGGCGGCACT
>JBBRVL010000214.1:0-6856 GCA_038246925.1 Chloroflexia bacterium | reverse complement strand
GGTACGAAGTGATAGGCGTCCACATGCGCCTGCACCACCTCCACGCCCAAAGCACACAAAGCTGCTCCACGAGCGCATCGGGCAAGCTCAACAAGGGCTGCTGCTCTGCTGACGACGTGGAAGACGCTCGCATGGTGTGCGACGAGCTAGGCATCCCCTTCTATGTCCTCGACTTTGAGGGCGACTTCCGCAAGACCGTGATCGACAACTTCGTGCAGGAATACAGCAAGGGGCGCACTCCTTACCCCTGCCTCATGTGCAATCGTTATGTCAAGTTCGATTCGCTCCTCAAGCGTGCTGCCCAGCTTGGCGCAGACCATCTAGCAACCGGGCATTACGGGCGCATCACCTATGATGAAACAACAGGCAAGTACTCCCTCCGCAAGGCGCTCGATCCCACAAAGGACCAGTCGTATGTGCTCTACCACCTGGGACAGAGCGAATTGAGCCGCCTACTCCTGCCGTTAGGCGAGCACGAGAAGAGTCACGTCCGCGAGATGTCGGCGGAACGCCACCTTGTGACGGCAGACAAGCCCGACAGCCAGGAGATATGCTTTATCCCGAACAACAACTACCGCACCTTCCTCGAAAAGGTGTCGCCTGGCATGGCCGCCCCCGGCATCATGGTCGATACCGCAGGCAGAACAGTGGGGCAGCATACAGGCGTACCTAACTACACTATCGGCCAGCGTAAGGGTCTAGGCGCGCTTGGCCCCGACCCAAGCTTCGTGATCGAGCTTCGCCCATCGGAGAACGTAGTGGTCGTCGGCTCGAATGATGACCTCCTGACCGGATCGCTCACCGCCGACGATGTGCATTGGACCTCCGGCGAAGCGCCCACCGAACCGTTCCACGCCAACGTCAAGATACGTTACCGCGCAGCCGAAGTGCCTGCGCTTGTGACACCCCTCCCAAACAGTCGCATTCAGGTACAATTCAAAGCGCCACAGCGTGCCATCACCCCAGGGCAATCGGCAGTCGTGTACATAGAGGATGAAGTGGTAGGTGGCGGCACTATAGAGCGTCTCAGCTAAGTAGGAGGTGATGATGTGGCAATAAGGACATTCACTGCGGTCCTTCATAAGGAAGAGGACATTTATGTTGCCGAGTGCCCCGAGGTGGGGACCGTAAGCCAGGGACCCGATATAGAAGAGGCCATAGCCAACTTGAAAGAGGCCACCGAGCTTTATTTGGAAGAGTTCCCCCTGCCTGATACCGGGCGACCATTGCTAACTACGTTCGAAGCCAGCCATGCCTGAGTTGATATTTGCGTCAGGATTTTTGCAATACGCTTGAACGTGTCATAAAAAGCCTGCAACAGCCTCTACTAACCAAAGCCGCTCAATGCCTACACAAACACCCTGATTATGGTCGCTGCGGACAACCATGCTGATAGACAAGCAGATTGGTGGCAGACCTTCTACTCAGGTCTAGCCTGGGAGATGCTCAGGCAAGTAAAGTCTGAGGACGAGACCCAATCTGAAGCTAACTTCATAGTGCGCTCACTACGCCCATCTCCACAAGCCAGGCTGCTAGACGTGCCGTGTGGTAACGGCCGCCTTACTATAGAGTTGGCATTACGTGGATACAAACTCACAGGCATAGACTTGATGCCGGGCCTCATAGAAACGGCGAGAGCTATGGCAACCGAACGCCAAGTCGATGTCAGCCTGCTCTGCGGCGACATGCGCGATCTCACCTGGCAAGCCGAGTTCGATGGCGCGTTCTGCCTGTGGGGCAGCTTTGGCTACTTCGATGACGCCGAGAACCTGCGCTTCCTCAAAGCCGTGGCTCACTCTCTCAAGCCAGGTGCGCGCTTCCTCCTCGATACCCCAATCCTCGAAATGCTACTCCCCAGCTTCGAGGCATCGACCCAAAAGCAGGTTGGCGACGTTCTCGTGTTGGAAGAGCGCATTTTCGACCACATCAATTCACGAATAAACCGAGGATGGACCGTTGTGCGCAACGGAAATACCGAGAAAAGAGAGTCATCCATGCGCATCTACACCTACCGTGAACTTGCCCTCATGATGAAAGAGGCAGGCTTCGAGCATTGCCAGGGCTACGGCTCCCTCAACCACGAGCCGTTCCGGGTAGGGCATAAGCGCTTTTATATGGTGGGGACCCGCTCAGATACGTAATCTGGGTTGGAAACGTGAAACGGGACCTATCAGCCGTCAGCTATTATAGACTACCGCCAACTAACCCCCAATCCCCAATCCCTAACCCCCAATCCCTAACCCCCAACAACTCCGCGCCCTCTGCGCCTCTGCGGTGAATAAAAACTATAAATAATCTGGGCAGTGCCTCCGCATGTTTCCTGCAAATCCACACACCCTCCCCTGGTGTATAATGCCCCCAACGGCGGACCATCCGCTAATTTTTGACTTGGGGCGCATATATGCTTTCATTATCTCCCATAGTAATCGTCTTTCTGGGTCTAGGCACGGCTTATGCTTTACTTTTCCACTTATGGAGAGGGCGTAAGCTGCAACACCTACTGCTATTCTGGCTGGTAAGCGTGCTGGGGTTTGGCCTCGGCTATCTGGTTGCCACACTTTGGACGGCCCACCCGCTCGTTCTTGGCGGTATACCTGTGCTGGAGGCGTCGGTAGGGTCGTTGGCGGGGCTGCTGGTTGCCAGGCGCTTTTCAGTGTGATAGAATGCTGTGCCATCTACGCCGGGCATGCAGTCCAGGCGTTGAGGCATTTCTAGGAGGACATACGTATGATGAAGGTAGTCTTTATTCTTTTAGGTATACTGGCGCTGGCCGTGCTCGCTCTGCCGATTGTATTGCTCTTCGCCTTCCCACTCGGACCCGATTCGTGGTTAGCCGGAGTGCGTGATGTTTCGCTCATCTACGGCTCGCTTTTTATGTGCATCGGCGGCCTTGCCATATTTGCGATGGCGGGCGCGATAGCATTCCTTGCCTTCACCCTGCGCGATAACGTCGTCCCCGCCCTCGAAAAGCTGAACGACACCGCCAAGACGGTCAAGGGCACCGCCACCTTCATCAGCGAAGGAGTAGTGGCTCCCGTCATCAAGGTAGCGGGCGCGGCAGCAGGGGCACGAGCCATGATGCAGACCCTCGTCCGGCGTAATCCCCCGAAGCTCGATAGCGGCAAAGATAAGAAGAAAGATACTGCGTAAAGGAAGCCAGGGAGAACCAGCAACATGAGAAACAGCAACGGTGGTGACGCCAGCCTTCTCCTCGGTTTGGTGCTTGGAATAGTTGTAGGCGCGGCAGTCGTAATGATCATCAACGCCGCGCTCGAAGAAGACAAGCCGAGCCTCCCCGCCGCAAAAGCCTCGCTAGAGAGCAAGGCAGCCGACACCAGAGCCAGAGTAGAAGGCGCTGCCGAAGGGGCAAAACCTTAGTCGGGCTTAGAGATTAGGGGATTAGAGACGGAGGTTGCCAAATGAGCCTTCGACTTCTTACTTTTCTTCGCTAATACAGCACAAAGAAAATTACCAATGGGAGACATCACGTTTCACGACCTATGCCCGAAGAAACATGGGAAATCCTCAGCAGCAAAGTAGCCCTCAACCAGCCACCTTTCCTCAGGGTAGAGATGGAGCACGTGCGTCTGCCCGACGGTCGTGAGATCGAGGAGTGGCCCATCGTCGATGCCAGGGACTACGTAAACGCCGTGGTGCTAAACGAGGCCGGGCAGGTGATGGTGCTGGAAGGGTACAAGCATGGGCTGCGGGCATCAAGCTGGCAAGTGATGGGCGGCTACTTGGAAGAAGGGGAAGACCCACTCGATGCCGTCAAGCGGGAGATGCTCGAAGAGACCGGCTACGCGAGCGACCACTGGGAGAAGTTGGGGAGTTTCGTAGTAGACGCCAACCGGCGAGTAGGCACAGGCCACTTTTACCTTGCGCACAAGGCGCGACTCGATACGCAACCAAGCCACGACGATCTGGAAGGCTTTGTCATCAAGTGGGTGAGCATAGCCGAACTGAAGCAGGCATTGTTCGACGGGCGAATAGCGCTCATGGCCTATGCGGTCAACATTGCCCTGGCGCTCTCGCGTGGACTGGAATAACGCGTTAGGCGGAAAGTAGCTTCAAGCACGCCTCTACTTACCGTTCAACATCTCGACTATAGGCGCGAATGTCTCCATCACATCATCGAGAACCGTAACATATGAGAAGCCCCACCGCTCACGTCGAGCCTCTATTTCCCGAACGATCTCGTCAATGGTGCCAAATAAGGCGGAGGGTGATTCAAGCAACAGGTCAACCGTGTAGCCTGGCGTAGTAATCCCGGCCAGTATCTCTTCGGCTGCCTGTCTGCGGTCTTCGGTAAAGACAAGACGGGACACCATGATATTGAATTCAAGTTGGTCAAAGCGGTCGCCGGCGGCATCTCGTACCCAGCCCAACTTCTCCGCAGTGGCTTGCGCCGAAGTAGAGGAAGGGTCACCCCCGCTGCCGTCTGCGTAGGTCTTTATGTGTATGCCCACGATATCGGCTTCACGCGCCGCAATCGATAGGACGCGCTTGCCGCCGCCTGCGATGAAAATAGTCGGGTGTGGGCGTTGCACCGGCTTTGGAAGTCCATTTAATCCGGTGATCTTGTAATACTTCCCCTCGAAAGTGACAGGCTCGTCCCCGAACAGCGCCTTGACGATCTTCACAGCCTCTTCCATGCGGCTCACGCGCACACCCGGTGGATCGAACGGAATACCCGTTTGCTCGTAATCGCCCCCGTGCCAACCCGCCCCGATACCAAGTTCCAAGCGTCCGCCCGACAGCAGATCGAGAGTAGCAGCATCCTTGGCGAGAAGGGCCGGGTGTCGAAAATCGTTGTCGCATACGTAGGTGCCCACGCGCAGGGTGCTGGTAGCCTCAGCTGCTATCGCAAGGGCCGGAAAGGGCGAGATATCGTTCACAAAGTGATCAGGAACAAGAAAGGTCGAATAGCCAAGCTCCTCTGCTCTGCGCGCCCTGGCTACCCACTCTTCACGAGAAGGAGCGGCCCCGGCTGCCACGCCGAAGCGAAACGGACGTTTATGCGGCATCATTTTCTCCTGGTATTGAAATCAACAGAGTTGCATCTTAGCTCCAGATATGACCCATGCGTGTGGAATGCCAGGCTGCTACGGCCTTGCCCCATATCTTCCCTGATAAGTTTGAACCCCCAGCAGCCCTAGCAACACTTCATACTGAGTACCTTTGTTCTCCGGGTGGTATTCGAGGCGGTTGCGCTCGAAGTATTGCACAAGGTAGGTCTTGCCGTCGGTAGGACTTTTCTCCTGGAACGGCTCGGAGAGGGGGAAACCGAAGACGGGTATGCCGCCGTTGCTCTGCCAGTAATCCCGAAGTTCGGGCGCAATAGTGTGCCCTGTCTCCATGAAATAAATCCTGCCATCCCCCGGTGGTGAAACAGGCTTGAACGGCTGCTCATTAGCTCTCGGTATGGCGAGGTCGGCCCCTAGCCTGCCGAGCAACACCTGAGATTCTTTGCCCCTGTTCTCCCAGTGCCACTCAAAGCGGGCGCGCTCGGTGTATTGCACCGTGTACGTCTTGCCGTCTGCCAGCCGTTCTGTCAGCTCGCCCGTCACAGGCAGGCCAAACTGCTCGACGCCGCCGTGGGTGAACCAGTAGTTGAGAAACATACCATGCAGGCATGGGCTGGTTTGAGGGAAGCACCTTTCTATACCAGGCAGCACGAAAGTGGGCTGAGGCGAAGACTTGCCGGCCACGGCGGTCGGCTTCGGACCTGAGACCCCTAGAGGGGCGGGTTGCGAACCTGTGTAGCTGATCTTGTATATATTTCCCGTCCGGTCCTGTGACGCGAAGAGAGAGCCGTCGTAGGGATCGACCGCCAATCCGAGCCATGCCTCGCCGGTGGCGGCAAAGGTCTGGGGAGGGCCGGATGGCTTGCCATCCTTGAACGGGATGAAAATGATGGCTCTGTCCTCTGGGTACTGGATGCTGTGCTGGTTTACAAACATACCGCCCCAGTAACTATTCGGGAAGGATGAGCCGGTATAGAAGGTCGTGCCGAGCGGCGCTGAGTGCGCGGGAAGCTGCACAACGGGTGCTATGGTCTTAGCGCAGTCGCCGCCTGGCGTATTAGGATTCGGCTGGCGGTTGCCGATACAGTAAGGATAACCGTAGTCGCCGCCGTCCACGAGCAAGTTAAGCTCTTCAGGCGGAGTGTTGCGCCCCAGTTCGTCCACGCCGTTATCGAAGCCCCACATCTGGCCGGTCACCGGGTCAAAATCAAAACCAACAACGTTACGCAAGCCCCGAGAGAAGACTCGCCCGCCGCTGCCATCTGCGTTGAACTGCCAGATAGTAGCCCGGCCTGTAGCTTCAGGACCGTCGTCATTAAATGAGCCCACGTTAAGGTAGATTTTCCCATCCGGGCCGAAGCCGACCGTCTTAGTCCTGTGGCGCCCATCGGCGGGCAGGTTGTCAATAATCGCCGAGCGGCTATCGGCCACCAGATCACCATTCGTATCAGTCAGGCGCCAGATACGCGACGTCTCGCCTACGTACACCGAGCCGTTGCGAAAGACCACATTGTTGGGAGAAGCGAAGCCCCCGGCGAACGCAATAATATCGTCCGGCTTACTGTCATGATTACGGTCAGGCAACACAGCCACGCGTCCCGACTGCATATTGGCGACATAGAGATCGCCATCAGGAGAGAAAGATAGGAAGCGAGGGGTTGGGAGGCCACTCGCGTATAATTCTATCTTGAAATTGGGCGGCAGTTGAGGCGGCACGGCATGCGCGACATGAACGGTGGCGAGGTCAGCTACCCAATCCGCGCCCACAGCTAAACAAACTAACACTAACAACAGGAACCATATTCGTAACTTTTGAACCATGTCGCCTC
>JBBRVL010000213.1:0-6883 GCA_038246925.1 Chloroflexia bacterium | reverse complement strand
GTCCGCTCGGTCCGCGACATAGAGCGCCCGCCTATAATCACCATCCCGGCGTATAAAGTCAGGCATGGGGATTAGGGATTAGGGATTGGGGATTAGGGATTGGGGATTAGGGGTTAGCGCATAGATTCAAGGTCACTGCCTTCTGCCTTCTGCCTTCTGATCCCCAATCCCTAATCCCCAATCCCTAATCCCTACTTCACCCTATAAGTGACAGAGTGATACCCGGTTGCGCCATTAGGGTAGGGGTCGGCCTTCTTGACGACTTGCAGTTTGCCGTCGCCGTCGGTGGCGCGTATCTGCACCGTATACTTCCCTGCTGTGGTTGGGGTCCATTCGTAGCCCCATACGACCCACGAAGTTCCGCTCAGAGGCGGCTTGACATAAGCTTCTTTCCAGGTCTTGCCACCATCGGTGCTTACTTCAACTTTGCTGATGCTGCGGTCGCCCGCGAACGCCACGCCGGATATGGTCGTCTTCTTGTTGACGTCGAGGTTGCCTGCGGTTGGAAGGTCGATGCGGCTCATAGTGTTTACGGGTGCAGGGTCGTTCCAACCCTGCGCAGGCTGCTGCCAGAAGCCCTTGTAGTCGTAATCTACAAGCTCAATCGAGGTAATCCACTTGAGGTGCTTCATTCCGTAGATACCGGGCACCAGGAGCCTTGCCGGGAAGCCATGCTGCGAAGTGAGGGGCGCGCCGTTCATCTCCCACACGAGCACCACATCAGGGTCAAGCGCCTTCTTGAGTGTGATCGAGTCGGTGTAGCCGTCCACCGCCGACATAGCAAGTTCTAGGGCATTCTTCTTCGGTTTAGCCTTTTGCAGCAGGTCGGCCAGGCGCACGCCCTTCCATTTGGCGTTGCCGATCAGCCCTCCTCCTATAGGATTGCTGATACACATCATACCCGTTGTAACTTCGACGGCGCGCAGGGCGGTGAGTTGGTCGTAGGTTAGAGAGTAAGGGTTATCAACCAACCCCTTAATCTCCAGCTTCCAGTCCTTAGAGCCGGGGGAAGGGTCGAAGAAGTTCTTGGAGATGTGGTAGAAGCTCTCCGTCGGCGTGATCTCTTTCACCTTGATGACAGGGACGGCAGGCATTGCGGTGTTGGTAGGTGGGGGCGGCTCAGTAGGGGCTTGCGTGATCGTCGGCTCAGCAGTGCTTGTGGAAGGAGTAAACTCGTCTGTTGCATCTATTGCCGTGCCGGTAGGCTCCGCAGTAGGCGGCTGAGCGGTGTCGGTCGGCAGAGGTTCGGGTGTAGAAGTTGGATTAGTTTGGCTCACACTAGCAGGGGTAGCTGTTTCTTCCGGTTGGGCCACGCTCCCATCGTTACCTGCAGCAGGCGCATCGACCGGGCTTTTGAAGCCGCCCTGGGTGAGCACAGTGCCGCCATACCAGAAGGCCGCGCCGCCCACGAGTGATAATGCTGCTCCACCGATAATCCGAAGCACATGGCGGCGGTCGACAGCCTGCGCATCTTGCCCTGAGAGTACGGGATCGCCCGCTACTTGAGGCGCTACGGGCGGCAACAGCCCGTGCAGAGTGACTCCGAAGATAAGAGCCAGCGCCATTAGTCCAGCCCATAGCGGCAGAGGAGAGGCAGCGGTGATACCGAGAGGCTGGCTTGCGAATACATCCTGCTCGACTATCGGCAGGAAGACTGTGTTTAGCAATACGCCTATCAGAAGGCCGAAAAGCACCCCACCAAGAGGGCTGTTGAACAGGGCTGGCCGCTCTCCTGTCGCGGGGTTAGGGCGGGCCAGGCGAGCATAAATAACGCCCAGGATGACGCCGAGCAGGATGGTCCCTTCGAGCATAAGTGTGAACATGAGGGGACGGCCTGCATAGTACAGCTTGTCGAGCGCATCGGAGAAAGCCTGCCCGCCGAGAAGCTTCACCACTGGATTGAGCATCAATTCGGGTATTGAGGGGAATTGCAGCATGAAACGCAGCAAGCCCATAGCAACCACCATAACAAGCGCCGCGCCTGCCCCCGCGCCTATGCCTGAGATTATCCTATATGGTCTGGGCCTTGAAACTGCGTTTGTTACCATGCCTGTACCTTCTTCCCAGTCTCGCATCTATATAATGTTGGTCGTGATAGATATTGCCCAATAAATAATACCTGATCTCAGTTGCCTGGCGCATGTTGTACGGTATCCTAGTGCCGCAAAACCAGTATACTAAAGCAAGGTTACATAATTATTACGCAGATTTATAGACTATTGGTTGCGGCCCATTATCTAAGAGTGGGCCAGCTTGTACTGTGAGCATAAATATATGTTGTTGGTGAACTTTTCCCAGGTAAGCAAAGATTTCTCCGGTAACCCGGTGTTCGACGAGATCGACCTCGAAATCCTCGAAGGGGAGCGGATCGGCCTGGTCGGGGAGAACGGCAGCGGCAAATCTACGTTGCTTGAGTTGGTGGCGGGCCTCGATAGTCCGACCGAAGGCAACATCACACGACGGCGCAACCTCACTATAGGCTACCTTCTACAGGAGGCTGACCCGGCTCAGAGCGGCAAGAGCATATACGAAGCGGTGGCCGAAGTGTCGCCCGAAGTAGTGTTAGTGTCGTCACGGCTGCGTGAGCTTGAAGCGTGCATGAGCGACCCTGCCGTTACCTCGGATGCCGGCGAGATGGAGAAGGTTCTGGACGCTTATGGAAAGGCGCAGGAGCGATTCGAGTCGCTTGGCGGCTACACACTTGAGCATAAGGTGGAAGAAGTGCTCGGTGGCCTCGGTTTCCGGCCCGAGCAGTACGGCCAGAAGGTGGGTACGTTGAGCGGGGGTGAGAAAAAGCTCGTCAGCCTTGCCTGCATCCTCCTTCAGACGCCCGACCTCTTGCTCCTCGACGAGCCGGACAATCACCTCGATCTGCAAGCTAAAGCATGGCTGGAGCGCTTCATTCGTGACTATTCTGGCACGGTGATGATAATCTCACATGACCGCTTCCTGCTGGACCGGGTGGTGAAGAAGATATACCAGCTTGAAGACGGCAAGATCGAGGTGTACGCGGGAAACTACAGTTTCTATGCGCGAGAGAGGCAGCAGCGCCTCCTCAAGCGGCACGAGTTATATAATCTTCAGCAAGACGAGATCAAGCGTCTCGAAGTCGTACATCGCAACCTTGTAAGCTGGGCAAAACAGAATCCCAAGTTTGCTCCACGCGCCGAAAGCATGAGAAAGAGGGTAGAGCGCGCCAGGCGTGAGGCGACCGAGCGCCCTGTGATGACTCGAGAGAAGATCAAGGTGAATTTCGACTCGGACAGGAGCGGTAAGAAGGTGCTCGAAGCCAAAGAGGTAAGCAAGTCGATTGGTGAGCGCCTGCTCTTCGCGCCGTTCAATTTAACAGTCTTGTATGGGGAGAGGATCGGCATCGTCGGCCCGAACGGCAGTGGCAAAACTACCCTGTTGAAAGTGCTGATGGAGGAGATAGCGTCGGACACAGGGTCGGTCAAGCTCGGTGCAAGCGTTGTGAGCGGCTATTATGAGCAGGAGCAGCAGAGTCTGCCCGCCAAAATGACCCTGCTTGATTACATACGCTACCTCAAACCTGTGACCGAGCAACACGCTTTGGGCATCTTGCGCAGCCTGCTCTTCTCGTTTGATGATGCCTATAACAAGATCGGTAACCTGAGCGGCGGCGAGAAAAGCAGACTGCAAATCGCCCGCCTGATGCTGACCGACGCCAACCTGCTCGTGCTCGACGAGCCGACGAATAACCTCGACATAGCTTCAATTGAGGTATTAGAAGAGAGCCTGGGCCAGTTCGAGGGCACCATCGTGACAGTCTCACATGACCGCTATTTCCTTGATAAGATAGTCACCAAGACAGTGGCGATTGGGGAGAACGGACGCATGGCTTCTTATGCGGGCAACTTCTCGTACTACCTGGAGAAGAGCAGTCAGTCACTCTAAACGCATCTCAAAATAGTGGTAAGTATAAAGAGCGAGACAAAAGTGTGATTTGTCATTCTGAACTAAAGACCATCTGCTGCTCAGGGTTTAATCATTCTCGGTGGAGACACCTCGTAGGGGGCAGGCCCCCGTGCCTGCCCTGAGACTAAGACGATGGACGCATCCCGTGGCGAACAGGGCAGGCCCCCGTGCCTGCCCCTACGAGAGAATGATTAAACCCTGTCTGCTCCATCCATGCCTGTTTACAAATTTGAGATGAGTTCTAATAAAAAAGAAAGCCCCGGCAGACTTCATAATCTGAGGGGGCTTCCCTCTTTGCCTTATGGCGCTTTACCCTCGCAGCAACTGGAGCAGGCGAACTGCTCTTTGGCGCTGGACCGCTATCGGTCGGGGTAAACGAGTTTCCTGGGTTTCAGGCTTGCGTGCAGGCATGAGCCTGCGGAGGGCGTCTGCCCACTGTTGGTCTCGGCTTGCTTCTCGAAGGCGGTCCTTCGGGATGTCGCGTGCCATCTGTTCCAGGTTGTAAAGATTGGTAAGCATCCTGGTGAACCTCCTTCTAAGCTAGGTACATGATAAATCTGCGGTCTGTTATACCGGCATCAAGATTGTACCCGTATAGCGAGGTCGTGCCATCGGTGCTGAGGAGTAAAGAAAGGTGGGCATAAGGCTGATTGCTCGCCCCTATTGTGCTACCTATGCCCTGCTGGGAGTACGGCTTATGGAGTAGTCGCCCTGGTGTACCAGTAGGCCCACAATATAAGGAGGGGCTGGACAGGTAACCGCAGCCAGGCGAGGGTCGCGCTTACGCCCGGCATCGCTTCATTGGGTGTGCCCGCAGTCATGGCTGCATGGACATTGGCTGGGAAGATCGCCACCAATGTAGCTATTAGGCCCCACGCGGCTATGCGCTGGGTTCTCGGCACAAGCAGAAGCAGCCCCAGCGCCGCTTCCACTACGCCGCTCAGGGCGACCAACTCAGAGTGGTAAGGCAGGTAAGGAGGCATCAGCCGGAGATACATATCGTTCTTTACGAAGTGCCCTATTCCACTGATGATGAATAGGGCGGCGAGGGGCCATTTTAGTGTTGCTTTGAGCGTATCCAACGGGCTTCTCCATCGTGTTTGATGCGCATTCAGGTGCCAAATAGCCATAAAGGTGTATACGCGTTGCTGCCCTCTGCCGGTTCGCGCATCACGTTTCACGTTTCACACATATTACCTAATTTTGTATACTGGCATCACACTATCCCTGAGGAGGTATAAAGATGGATACCGATCCCAACCCATTCCGCGACTCGCCCGATGAGGACCGTTCCAGCAGCTCCACGGAAGCCCCTTCTGATGATACTCAGGATGTTACCTCTGATGCCTCGTCGGATTCTGTTTCAGATGGGCCATCGCCTATGAGCGAGGACGAGAAAGAGGACGATAAATAGGCGCATCTGAGGCTCAACGCGCATTTGCAACCATCCTGCTTTGCTGCTGGTCTTTAGCGTGTTGGCGTTCTGGTCACAGTGGCGGTCGTGGTCGCAGTGGCGGCGGTTGTAGTGCGTGTGGCGGTGCCGGTTGCGCCCGTGATGACAGTCGCTGGGGCGGTCGATACAGGTGTAGGCACTACTGTTCCACGCGTCGTTGTGGCTGGGGGCGTGCCTCCCGTTACCCTCGTCGCGGTGGCGACTGGAGTGCCGTCTTTGGGAGGGGTTGCGGCGGGCGGCGCGGTAGGTGGTACGCCTACTTCACCTGCCGGGAAGAAGCGGTCTATCTCTCTGCCGAAGTTGTCGTACAGCACAGCCAGGTCATACGGCTCGCCTTCCCACATCACCGAGGTCCGGTTCATATAAATATCAGACGCCGTGTTGTTACCCTGCCCCGCGTGTGCCCTCAGCGAAGCGCCTGGGGCCATATTTATGCCGTTCGGGAAGTAGAAGCGGTCGACGTGGCTCCACTTGGGACTGTCGATCCACCAGCCGTTGAGCGATTGAGCCGTTTGCCCACGGTTCGTGATAGACACGTAGTTGCCGTTCAAGTCGGTGATAGACTTACGGTAAGCTAATTCATCGATAGAGACAGTGGCCTTCTGTGGAAGCGTGTTCGATGTCGGCGTAGCTCCTCCGGGCCTCGGTGTTGGGCGGGCGGGCGAGTAGCGCCATTCGCGGTAGTGCATACCGATGTTGCCCATCTGCACCTTGAAGGGCGAGGGCAGGTGCGGTACGTATGTCAGCACACGGCGCTCAAATGCCTGGATAAGCACGTCTGTATACAGCCCTTCCACCTTCACGTATGACCAGTACGGCTCCGATATCGGGTAGCCTGTGACCGCGAACCAGGGGAAGAATAACGGCCCTGTGACGCGCTGGCCGCCCTGGACGATGTCGGTCTGCTGGTTGAGATATTCCCAGAAGACGTCAGGGATGTTGTGCCCGGTGGCAGGCTCGAATTGGACAATCCGCACGCCGTAGTCGCCGTGGTTCGCGGGCCAGGGTTGGGTATTGCCCTGGCGGTCGATTGCCGTACGCACAACCTGGCCGATCTGGGCCTGCTTTCGTCGCTCGTTGGGCGCGCCGGGGATGTTCGCCACGCCATTGAACGACTGGTAGGTCGGCGCGGTTGGGTCGTCGGCATCGGAGGCCAGGTTGATATGTGCTGGGCCTCGGTTCTCATAGCTGGCCGGGCCGATCTGCATCTGACCGGAAATCAATTCTACCGACAGCAGGCCGTTCGTCACGAAGAAAGGATCGTTCTGATTGCCCGCGGGGTTGTTGACTTCCATCCGGCCTTTGTCGAAATATTGTACAAGGTGGGAGTTACCCGGCAGGCCAGCGAAAGGCTCGGTTGCGCTCTGGCCGGGGACGGGTCCCCACACCCAGGGCCGCTTGACCCCACCAGAAGCCACAAGGCCATCAGTGCGCGCCCAGGTGGATTGGAATGCTGGGTGAGCAAACTGGGCCTGGGAGAAGGCAATAGGGAGC
>JBBRVL010000212.1:0-6905 GCA_038246925.1 Chloroflexia bacterium | reverse complement strand
GGGTTGTCTAACAGGTCATTTATCGCCCGGGCGCGGGGCACGCCCCTCTCAAGAAGCTGGCGCAAACGTAATCGTGAGATGTTTGTGAGCGCGGTCTCTACCGCAGAGCCGAGTGCTATCAGAAACAGGCACAGAAAAGCCGCTAAAAGCGCTATCCAACTGTCAGGGTCCAAATACTTACAAAACTCCTACTAGGGACGGAGTTGTTAGTTCTTAGTTGTTGGTTGTTAGTCAAAGCGGATCACTAACAACTAAAAACTAATAGCTAACAACTAACGAAAGAGTGCGCTAACCGAGCGGTCCTCATGTATATGCAATATCGCTTCAGCGAATAGCTGGGCTACGCTGATTACTTCTATTTTGCTGTTTTCTCTGTGACCGTTGTTCAGGGGTACTGTATCGCTCAGTAAGACTTTAGTCATTGGAGAGTTCTCAAGAATATCCCGCGTCCCAGGAGCAAAGGCTGCGTGCGTGGCGCACGTATATACGGCGCGCGCCCCGCGCTCTAACAACATCTGTGAGGCTGCAATTAGTGTACCACCCGTCATTATCATGTCGTCTATAAGGAGGGCAGTCTTGCCTTGAACGTCGCCGACCATCTCCACGGCGTAGGCCATATCGGCGGTCGGGCGCTGCTTGGCGATGATGGCGAGGCCCGCGTGGCTGCCTAACCGCTCGCGCACTTCCATAGCCCACCCGACGCGTCCCTGGTCGGGGGCAACTACCACGGGGTCGGGCAGGTCAAGCTCGCGGCAGCGGTCGGCCAGCAGTCGTCGCCCCTGGAGGTGATCGACCGGGATGTTGAAAAAGCCCTCGATAGCGGGGGCATGGAGGTCGCAGGTGAGGATGCGGTTGGCCCCCGCTACTTGCAGAAGGTCGGCGACGAGCTTGGCGGTTATAGGCTCTCTGGAGCGGCTCTTTTTCTCCTGCTTGGCGTAGCCGTAGTACGGTATCACAGCCGTGATGCGCGATGCCGAGGCCCGCTTGATGGCGTCTATCATGATCAGAAGCTCCATCAAGTGGTGGTTTACCGGGTGGCAGGTCGGCTGGATGATAAAGACGTCGGCTCCACGCACGCTCTCCTCGATGCAGACGCGCGTTTCACCGTTCTTATACTCATTGACCGTAGCCTGACCGAGTGGCCTGCCTGCGTGACTTGCTATTGCTTCGGCCAGAGCTTGATGTGCCGAACCTGTGAAAATCTGCAATTCCCCCGACATCTCTCTCACCCTCCTCCCCGCCTCGATTTTGGATTTTGGATTTTGGATTTTGGATTTTCTGTCTGGTTAGGACCTGCTTTATTTTCCTCCCCGTCAGTGCCATCCTCTTTCTCAGGTTGATCCAGATGCCGTATCACGCGCGCAGGCACGCCCGCAACTACCGTGTGAGGGGCCACGTCCTTTGTGACCACGCTACCGAGGCCCGTGACCGCGCCGTCCCCAATCTCTACCGGGGCGCGCAGCATCGTGTCGCTGCCGATGAATACATTCTTGCCTATGATCGTCCGGTTCTTGGTCTTCTCTGGACTGTAGTTGGCCGTTATCGTGCCCGCGCCTATATTTGTGCCCTCTCCTATGTGCGTATCGCCTATGTAGCCGACATGCCCCATTGCCACACCAGACTCCAGTGTAGAGCGCACGACTTCTGCGAAGTTGCCCAGGTGTACATTCTCGCAGATGTGCGTACCGGGGCGGAGATGGCTGTAAGGGCCGATTGTTACGCTCGCATCAATCCGGCTCCCCTCGACCATCGAGGCGACGACCCGGCAGTTGTCAGCTATCTGAGAGTCGATCACGTGGGTATTCGGCCCAAGCACGCAGCCTGAGCCTATAGAAGTGCTACCTTCGAGGATCACGCCGGGGTAGAGAACCGTGTCCGGCTCTATACGCACGTCCATGCCGAGGTAAACTGTTTCGGGCAGGAGCATGGTCACGCCCGCTTCCATGCACGAATGCCTGAGCCGCGCCTGCACTATCTCTTCAGCCTGGGCGAGCTGTAGCTTGCTGTTGATGCCCATCGCCTCTTCCATGCCTTCGAGGGTGAACGTCACTACGCTGCCCTGCGCACGGTTTCTGGATGTTGATGGGGATCCCCCCCTCCTGTGACGCTCTTCCTCTATTGCCATCCCTATGAGGTCGGTGAGGTAATACTCGCCACGAGGGTTTAGCTCGACACGCTCCAGGTGGGGCCAGAGCCACTCCGCATCGAAAATGTAGACGCCGCTGTTTACCTCGGAGATTGCCCGTTGCGTGAGCGTGGCGTTGCGGTCCTCGACTACAGCAATTAGCCCCTGATTGTGGTCCCGTATGACGCGACCATAACCGATGGGGTCTTCAGCGATGCAGGTGAGCATGGTGAGGTTGGCGTTCGCCTGCTTATGCTTACTCAACAGCGCGCTCAATGTGTCTGTACGCAGGAGCGGGCTGTCGCCGTACATAACGAGCACAGGCCCCTTGTACCCCCTAAGCGCAGGCTCGGCCATGAGGACGGCGTGGCCCGTCCCTAACTGCTCCGGTTGCTCGGCATAGGTGATGGGGAAGCTGTTGTCAGGTCCGAAGCTGCTGCCCAGTGTGAAGCGTACTTGCACGGCGCCGTGGCCCACGACCACTACAGTATGAGAGGGATTGAGAGGGGCGAGGGCGCGCAAAGCGTGGGCAGCAAGAGGTAGTCCGGCAAGACGGTGCAGCACTTTGGGTTGCTGTGACACCATTCGCTTGCCGAGACCTGCTGCTAAGACCACCGCGGCGAGCGGAGTTGGCTGCAGGCCAATTCTCTCCATTGGGGCGGTTCCTCTTATATATTCAAGTTCGGTGGGGCCGGTCGAGGTAGCGGTATATTAGCGGATGGGGGTTGTTGTGTCAAGTACGGAGTACTGAATGTCGATGAAGACAATTTCAAAGTGATTTGTTTGCTCAGTCTAGCTCCTCATAATCTAAAACGCCTTGCTCCCCTTCCTGATCAAGGAAGCTGATAATTTCCGGATAGCTAACATTTGGTGGAATGGCAAGGAAAAAATGGAGCGACGCAGCTTTTTCGAAAGTAACCCCTTTTTTGCTGAGAGCAAATAACGCATCAACACATTCGTCCTCGGAGGCTTCTTCCCTGAATATGACCCCTATTGTCTTGTATCCGCTTGGGCGGACTACCTCAACAACCTTGGGCTTCATACCTGGTGTTTCTTCGCAACGAACAATATCGAGCGGATGCAGCCCTGATACAAACATAACTATATTCTGTACTTCGTAAAGCTCATTCCCAAGAGGTATTGCCCAGAAACCTTCTCCACTGCCATCTGGTTCCTCGGCCCATATCTTGACCAGTTCCTGACCCAGGGTTGGCTGGTTCTTGTTTTGACTGGATTCTTCTATCTACTCTTCCTCTTCAGCTTCGGCCCGACGCTTGGCCAGCTCCATGTCGAGCATGAGGAGGGCGGTACGGTTGTCGCCTATCATCTTTAGCTGCTCTACTATCTGGCTGGCGTTGCTTTCTTCCTCTACCTGCTCGGTGATGAACCATTGGAGGGCTGCCTGGGTAGCGTAGTCGTTCTCTTTGGCGGCAAGCTCGTAGAGGTTCTCGATCATGGCCGTCACCTTCTGCTCGTGCTCAAGCGTCTGCTGGGCCACATCGAGTGGTGAGCCGAAGTCTACCGGCGGCTGGTCGATAGTCTGTAAGATAACGCGCCCACCTCGGTGGATCAGGAATTCGAACAGCCTCATTGCGTGCGCTACTTCTTCCTTGCTCTGGAGGCGCATCCAGGTGGCGAAGCCACGTAAATTGATAGTCTCACAATAAGCCGACATCGAAAGATAAACGTAGGCCGAGTAAAGCTCGTTCTTTATCTGCTCGTTGACGGCACGCTGTACAGGTTCTTTGATTACCATGAGCCTCTACCTCCATTAGATGACTTACGACCGATGGTCCTTTAACTTAACCAGACGCTTTACCATCTAATTTGAGCGTATCTGATGCGTCGCGGTGTGGGCCGGTGGTCTGGCGGACGGTGAACTTGGCACCTTTACGAATTACATAATCTATTGCTCTGGCATGCCCCAAGCCTAAGCCGTAGTCCGCCTTGAGCCACGCGATTATATCTTTGGATTGTGTTAGATTCTTTTCCTTTGCCATGGCAATGAAATCGTTCGGTGTTTTACCTGTTAGCTCTTCTACCTTATCCAAGTATGCCTGGAATGACATTGTTTTCTCCTATCTAACTACTTTCTGAATTGTTTCTATTCAATCTTGTGCGTGCTTCTGAAGAAAGTGTTCCTCTTCAGTGTAGGCTATTTATGAGATGACTTCTAGTCATTTACCGTCGTCCCTCCCACTCTCGCCTCAGTATCGAATAAATCTTCAGGTCGTCATACCGGCCTTTGGCATACATATGCTCGCGCAAGATACCTTCGTAGCTCATACCTGATTTCTCCATGACGCGGGCCGAGCCTATATTTTCTACCAAGCACCGGGCATCAACCCTGTTAAGCTGCATATTGCGGAAGCCGAATGCGATTAGCTCGCGGGCTGCCTCGGTCATAAGACCCTGCCCCCAGTACTTCCGCGACATGGCATATCCTATCTCGGCTCGTGAATGGTACGGAGACCAATCAGCGAACCCACACGTCCCGATGAACTTTGCATCAGCTTTGTGTACTATACCCCAATCGGCCAGTTGGGTGTTTTCATACAGGCTCACTATACACGTGAGGAACTCCCGGCTGTCGTTTATTGATTGGTGAGGCTCCCAGGTGGTGTAGATAGAGACATCAGGGTCGGAGGCATACTCGAAAAGGTCCTCGGCATCTTCCAGGCGCATCTTACGCAGCACCAGCCGCTCGGTCGCCAGGGTGGGGAGATCGGCGAATATTTCTTCTATCTGGGGTAGGACTCTTTGCATGTAGCTTTTCTCAGATGTAATGGCATAACTCGCGGCGCATCGGATAGCTTAATTATATACCGTCTGCCCAACCTACGGCGAAAAAAAGGGCGCGAGTGCTGCTATTCGTTATGCACTCACGCCCGCTTTCTCTTATTGTAACATAGCACGGAGCTACGGCTTCAGTACGACCTTCACACAGTTATCTTCCTTCTTGTTGAAGATGTCATAGCCATGTGGAGTTTCATCTAGCGACAGGGTGTGGGTGATGATAGGGGTTGGGGGTTAGGGGTTAGCAGTCCATTTCATATTTCCAATCCCTAATCCCCAGCCCCCAATCCCTAATTCACAATCCCTACGTGCTCACCACTCACCACTTCATCCCAGGGGCTTGTCTGCCAGGAGTCGGGGACGCCCGCAGGTGGGATCCAGGGGGGTAAAGGCATGAGCAGATGGTGGGATAGGGCGTTTACAAAAGGCTCGTACATCTTCCGCAGGTCGGCTAGCCTGTTGTCGGCTTCTTCGCCCTCGCGCAGCCTTATATTTACTGCCTTGAGAGTGGCTCTTATTAGCTCTAAATCTTCATGAGTCACACGCTGTGGGTTTGGAACAAGAGGCTTTGTACCGAGCACCTGCGTCAGGTCGACTGCGGCGTGGCGGGCCATAGCGAAGGTAAGCTGAGCTTGCCGTGTAGATGAATCATTCATGCCGACCAGAACAAGGGCGGATGCATCTAATATCATCGTCAGCGCTGCCACCCACGACTGGTTATCATGCTGCGAGCGGAAATAACCCAGTACAGGGTACGAAAGGTGGCTCTCCAACAATTCAGCAGTCCACCTCTCCCAGTCGTGCATTACCAGGTCGATGCCGACGAGCTCATCACCCTGGTAGTGCCTGCGAATTAACTCCAGTGCAGTTGGAGGGGAGCCTGCGCGCTCATCGAGCAGCGAGACATGTACCTCACGGGAGGAGAAGGCACTATTGAGGGCAGGCAAATAGCCAATCACGAGCGCCAGGAAAGCAAAGCCCGTTCCTGCCTCGACCACTGCCGCCGCCCTGCCCCACCCTGTTAGCGGCGTAACGTCGCCATAGCCCAGGGTGAAAAAGGTGGTGCCGCTCAGATAGAGATAGGTGAAGAAGTCGACCACCATATCCGGTGATTGTAGCTTGGCACGAAGGGACCACTGCAACAGCGCAAACCCAAATATGAGGACTACCGCCCACAATGCAACCAGCAAGAGTAAGGATAAAGGCCCGTAGAATGCCAGGAAGTTGTCCCGGCGCTCCACCGAGCGAACACGTCTGGCTATCGCTGCATAGGGCGTCCAGGTCGCCCTGTAGAAAATCCTGGCGAGGCGGAATTGCTGGGTTATACGCCGTGGTAAAATAACCGTCTCGAATGCGTCGAACAGCACTATCAGAATCATAAGTGCGCCAACGATACCTGCAAGCAGTTCCACCAGTAATCCTCCACGCCGTTGAAGTCAGCCAATTATACATGCCAGAGGCAGTGAGGCATAACCCTAACACATAACTCTGACACATAACTGTCGAGGTAATTAGCCACATATAGGGGAAACAGTAGGGGCGGACCCCTGTGTCCGCCCTCTCTCCTGACCACGATCTTTACGGCTTACGAACAGGGCGGACACAGGGGTCCGCCCCTACAATCGGGACGTCTGGGTGCCTCGTCTAGATCTCCCTAGCCGGAAGTCTATCCGCCTTACAGCAACGCTGAGGAGCAAGAGAAGCAGCCCCGGCGCGAGGAAGTAAGGCCATAGCGGATCGTAATCTGGTGAGCTACCGCTTAAGTTGGTACGGTCGAGGGCTGCCTCAGGTTGAGTGAGATAATTACGCCCGCTGTTCACTTCCTTGAGGAGGCGGTCGTTGACGCCCGCATGCTGGAACTCTATGTCGGGCGGCACGCTGAAGCCTGTTGTTTCGGTGAGGGTCTCGCCGTTGCTCCTGCGGACGACTATGACTTCGTAAGCCCCAGGTTCGCCCACAGGCAGGCTCGCTTCGTAGCGGCCGG
>JBBRVL010000211.1:0-6969 GCA_038246925.1 Chloroflexia bacterium | reverse complement strand
GCGGACAGTTATCACCGCGATATCCGGCTCGCCCGCTGACGTGAAGTTGGTGTTGGGGCCGACGGAGGCCATCGCCGTCACCTCCACTATCTCCTCGCCCACTATCCAGCGCAGGGCGTCGAAGTCGTGCACGCAGGTATCCTTGAATATACCCCCGGCGGAAGCCCAGATGGTGGGGGGAGGCGGCTCGGGGTCTCGCGTGTGTGAATGCACAAAGATCAATCGTCCAAGCTTCCCCTCCTGAACAGCACGCCGGGTATGCAGGTGGGCGGCATCGTAGCGACGCTGGAAGCCAAGCTGCAAAGGCACACCTGCCGTGGCTACGGCGGCGAGCGCCTGCTCTGTTTTTGCGAGGTCTTGATCAATAGGTTTCTCGCAGAATATCGCCTTGCCTGACGAGGCGGCTGCAATGATCAGGTCGGCGTGCGTATCGTTGGGACTTGCTATCGCCACAGCCTGGATGTCGGGGTCATTTATTAATTCTAATGGGTCGGTGGTCCATCGTGGGATGTCCAGCCGCCCCGCTGTTTCTTCGACTAACGCGGCATTCAAATCGGCTATCCCAGCCAGGCGGGCGCCGGGCACGCCATACGCCAACGTCTCCGCGTGTACCTGGCCGATTCGCCCGGCGCCGATCAGCCCTACATTTATTACACTCTTCACGTTTTGTTCCTTTTATAGAGTTTGATGTCTATCATGATCTGGCTTACAAGAACGCATTTCAAAATACATTGTTAGCCCGCCGTAGGGGCGGACCCGTGTGTCCGCCCTTGCCTGGGTACAATCCCCAACAGGGCGGACACACAGGGGTCCGCCCCTACGTTCTTTTTGCCTGTTTGAAAGGTGTTCTAAGTGCCTGCTAACGCCTGAGCAGTTCCCTGACCGCCTGGGCCACGTGGTGCGGAGTCAACCCATATTTCTCCAGAAGAGCATCGTCCGGGCCGGACTCACCGAAAGTATCCTGCCAGCCGACCCGCTTGATGAGCGTAGGGTGGCGCTCGCTCAGCGTTTCGGCCACCGCGCCGCCTAGCCCTCCTATAATGCTATGGTCTTCTGCTGTGACCACACGTCCGGTCCGCCTGGCGGCCTCTACTATCGCTTCTTCGTCGAGCGGCTTGATGGTGGGTACGTGCAGCAGGTGAACGGATATTCCTTCTTGCTCGAGTATAGCGGCCGCTTGCAGAGCGCGGGTAGTCTGCACGCCGGTACTTATAATGGCGACATCGGAGCCTTCACGTAAGACGACGGCCTTGCCCAGGACGAAGTTGTAGTTCTCGTCAAAGATTACAGGGCTGGGGTCGCGTGTGAGGCGTATATACATGGGGCCGCTGTGTTCGCAAGCCGCTCGCAACACCTGGCGCAGTTCCGGTCCGTCGGCGGGAACTACCACCGTCATGTGGGGCATGGCGCGCATCACGGCTATATCCTCTACCGACTGGTGCGTCTTACCCGTCTTTCCCGTCAGGAGGCCAGAGTAGCCGCCTGTTATCTTGACGTTGAGGTTAGGCTGGGCTATCACCACCCGCACCTGATCGGCGGCGCGCTTCACCGCGAAGGCCGCGAAAGTGCTGATGAAAGGGATGAAGCCAAGCGTCGCCAGCCCCGCTGCCGCCCCCATCATATTCTGCTCTGCGATGCCCATCTGAAGGAACTTGTCGGGGCAGCGCTCGGCGAAGATATCGGCGCGAGTGCTGTTGGCGAGGTCCCCATCGAGCAGGAGTATATTAGGGAACTGTTCAACCATCTCTGAGAGCGTCTCGCCGAAGACGACTCGCAAAGCCTCTTGTTTGGCATCTATGACTTCAAGCGCCATCTTTTATCCCGTTTCCGGTTTGCCCCAGCTCGCTCAACGCCTGCTCCAATTCCTCGGGGGTGGGCACTTTAGCATGCCACTCATACGCTTCGGACATGAACGATACCCCCTTGCCTTTGACCGTAGAGGCGATAATGATGGTTGGTTGGCCTTTGTGTGCCTGTGCCTGCTCGCATGCGTCAAGTATCTGATGTGTGTCGTGGCCGTCTATCTGTATTACATACCAGCCGAAGGCACGCCACTTGGCTTCCATGACCGACGGGTCAGGGTCCCAGGGCGGCGTGCGATGCTTTATCGTATCGCCTGGCCAGCCGTACTGTTGGAGCCTGTTGAAATCGAGGATGGCGGTGAGGTTGTCGAGCTTATAACGCGCCGCCACGAAAGCCGCCTCCCATATCTGCCCCTCCTGACATTCGCCGTCTCCCAGCAGCACCCATGTATGCCAATCCTGGCCGAGCAGCTTTGCTCCCAAGGCCATACCGAGGCCCGGCGACAACCCTTGTCCGAGCGAGCCTGTAGACATATCAAGCCCCGGCAGGCGGCTCATGTCCGGGTGGCCCTGGAGCCGAGAGTCGATGGCGTCGAAGGTGAGTAGCTCTTGCCGGGGGAAATAGCCTCGTGCAGCCAGGGTGGAATACCACGCGATGGAGGAATGGC
The DNA here is from genome assembly GCA_038246925.1 of Chloroflexia bacterium. Lineage (GTDB taxonomy): Bacteria > Chloroflexota > Chloroflexia > QHBQ01 > JADMIH01 > JADMIH01. The sequence goes on along the minus strand of JBBRVL010000211.1, from coordinate 4,499 downwards.
CTTTCGACATGATAAAGCGGTCGCGCTCAGCCCAGTCCGGTTCATCAGGCCGAATATCGAGCACGCGGAAGTAAAGGGCTACTAATATGTCGGCGCACGACAGCGGACCACCCAGATGGCCCCCCTGGGCGTGATGCACCGCTCGCACGCAATCTGCGCGCACCTGGGCAGCCAGCGTCTCTAGCTGGTCCCTATCCGGCTGCTCGGTTTCCCTCGGCTGCCTCACCCCGATAGGGTTCTTGATGTCCATAATCTGCTCTAACCCTCGTCCTTCACGGTTGCATAACGATCGGCCCGTCAAAAAAGCGGGTCCAAAATCACGTTCATCTAGCATAACACCCTGTGCGGGCTTAGTCAATCTGCCTTACCCTGCTGCTCTACCGTCGCAGGGGCCATTCATTTGCCTGGACAACCTCCTGAGCTTGTATTTTGTTAATGCTGATGTTATCATTGCGCACGCCTGGGACCTGGAGGCGATTCACCTAGTTGAGGGGGTAGAAAATGGGTGGGGAAAGAAAAAGCGGTGTTCAGAAACTGTTCACCAGCCTGGTCTCGCCCTCCACCGCTGCGCGCATTGAGGGCGATTCTCGTACCTGGATGCTGCAATGCCCGAAGTGCGGATATGAACGGTCCATATGGGACATGGGCGGTATCCGCTACAAAGCCTCAGGGAATTCTTGGAACTTCATGCGCTGCGTGAACTGCGGGGAGAGGAGTTGGCATAAAAAGTACAAGCAGACAGGCCCACCCCCTGAAAGCCCTGCTCGTGTGTTCCCCGCCCAAACCGTCAGTACATCCGCCACCTCTCCCGCCGCCACCAGGCCCCTCCCACGCTGGCTCATGTGGACTATACCCCTGGGGGCACTGGCTGGGGTGGCTGTCATCGTCCTGGGTATCGTGCTCCTTACGTCTGCTCTCACACAGCCCATAGTAGACGTTGGAGATGGCTTTATGACGGCGCTTAAAACCAACAATGATGCCCAAGCCTACACTCTTTGCGCGCCAGACCTACAGAATGAGCTAGGCAGCGTGACAGGCATGTCGGCCCTCGTGCAGGACTACCGACCCGCTCAGTGGAGCTGGAACACCCGCAGCATCCGTAACGGTGTAGGCCGACTGGGAGGCTCCTTCACCTCGACCGATGGCAAGAGCGGCACGGTACAAATCACGCTACGCCAGGTGGGTAACGACTGGAGAATAATCAGCTTCCGCATAAACGCGAACTGATCGCTTTTGCCCCAATCTCACTCTTCTTACTCTTCCCTCTCCATCAGGAACAAACTCAACAGGCAAGCGTCCACTCCCTATAAGTGACTTTAGTCGCACGCGCTGAGAGAGTGAATAAGCCCTGCTGCCCTATCCTCGTGGGGTGTTTGTAGGCTATGCCGATATGCTATGATATACAGGCAGCCTTGGATGGAGGATAGGGCAACATGAGCGAGCGTATGACCCAACGGATGACGATGGCCCAGGCGACCATCGCCTTCCTGAAGAACCAGTACGTCGAGCGGGACGGCATAGAGCAGCCTTTCTTCGCGGGTTGCTTCGGCATCTTCGGTCATGGCAACATCGCGGGCATAGGCCAGGCGCTCGGCCAAAATACCGATTTCCGCTACTACCAGAGCCGCAACGAGCAGGCGATGGTGCATACCGCGGTAGCATACGCGAAGACCAGGAACCGCCTCCAAACGTTCGTCTGCACCTCTTCTATTGGGCCGGGGGCCACCAATATGGTCACCGGAGCCGCAGTCGCAACCGTCAATCGCCTGCCGGTGCTCCTCCTGCCAGGCGACATCTTCGCCCGCCGCAACGTTGCTCCGGTACTGCAACAGCTCGAGTGGGAGCACGGCCAGGATGTCTCGGTCAACGACTGCTTCAAGCCGGTCAGCCGCTACTGGGACCGAATCAACCGCCCCGAGCAACTGCTGACCACTCTGCCCGAAGCGATGAGGGTGCTTACCAGCCCGGCGGATACCGGCGCTGTGACGCTCGCGCTGCCCCAGGATGTGCAGGCGGAGGCATACGCTTACCCTGAAGCCTTCTTCCGCAAACGGGTATGGCATATCCCGCGCAATCGCCCGGACCATAGCGCGCTTGAGCGGGCCGCGGAGTGGATAAGGGCCAGCAAGCGCCCCCTGATCATAGCGGGAGGTGGAACGATATACTCGGAGGCTACCGAGGCGCTGCGCCGCTTCGTAGAGACGACCGGCATCCCTGTGGGCGAAACGATGGCAGGCAAAGGGAGCCTGCGCTACGATCACCCGCTAAACCTGGGTGCTGTCGGCGTCACCGGAACGCTGGCTGCCAACCGCATCGCCGTAGATGCCGACCTGGTGATAGGCATAGGCACCCGCTACAGCGACTTCACCACCGCATCAAAGACGGCGTTCCAGAATCCCGACGTGCGCTTCATCAGTATCAATGTGGCCGAGTTCGACGCCTACAAGCACCATGCTTTGCCGTTGGTGGGCGATGCCAGAGTCACGCTGGAGGAATTGACGACTCTGTTGGAGGGATACAGCGTAGACGAGGAGTACCGACATCTAGCCGAACGGTTGCAGGCCGAGTGGGATCAAGAAGTAGCGCGTATCTACAGCATCCGTAACACCCCTCTGCCCAGCCAGGGCGAGCTGATCGGCGCGGTCAACGAACTGGGCGACCCCGACGGGATCATGGTCTGCGCCGCAGGCAGCATGCCGGGCGACCTGCACAAGTTGTGGTGGGCGCGTCACCCCAAGAACTACCACCTTGAATACGGCTACAGCACTATGGGCTACGAGATCGCCGGCGGACTGGGGATCAAGATGGCCGAGCCTGAGCGCGAGGTCTACGTGATCGTGGGCGACGGCAGCTACCTGATGCTCTCATCTGAGATCGTCACTTCTATTCAGGAAGGCTACAAGCTGACCATCGTGCTGTTCGATAACCATGGCTTCAAGAGCATCGGTGCGCTCAGCCGCTCGCTCGGTCAGGACGGCTTCGGCACGCGCTACGTCTATCCCAAAGACGGCGTGCTGCCGGGAGACGAGTCTGGGGAGAACGGTGCAGAGGCACAGACCCTGCCGGTTGACCTGGCAGAGAATGCACGCAGCCTCGGCGCCTGCCTATTCAAATGCGAGAGCTACAGCGACTTTGTGGAAGCGCTAGAGGCGGCTAAGTCAACCGACCGCACAACAGTGATCTACATCCAGAATGACCGCATGGTGAGCGTGCCCGGCTACGAAAGCTGGTGGGACGTGCCGGTCGCCGAAGTGAGTGACATGCCCGCGGTAAATGCTGCCCGCAAAGAGTGGGAGGAAATGCGGGCAAAAGAGCGTTATTATCTATGACGAGTGACGAATAAGACTAATCCCTATCACGCTTCACGTTTCACGTCTTGATGAGGTAAATATATGAGCAATACCAGCGACATACGGATCGCAAACGCACCCTGCTCGTGGGGTAGGTTTGAGTTCAAGGGGTTGGCGACTGATAGCATCGCCCCCGAGCAGATGCTCGACGAGCTACGAGACACCGGCTACACAGGCACCGAGCTGGGCGATTGGGGCTTCATGCCGACCGAACCTGAAGAGCTCCAGGACGAGATGAGACGGCGGGACCTGACCATGGTAGGGGCGTTCGTGCCGGTCGCGTTGCGGGACCCCGATGCGCACGTAGAAGGCGAGGCCGACGCGCTGAGAGTGGCACGTCTGCTGGCTGCCGTGGCTCCTGTGGACGCAGCGCCCAACGGCCCATTCCTGATCCTCGCCGATGCGAACGGAACCGTCCCGGTACGCACGCGCAACGCAGGCCGGATTAAGCCGGAGATCGGCTTGAGCGCGGACGAGTGGCGCACTTTCGCGAGCGGTGCCGAGCGGATCGCCCGCGCCGTGCGTGATGAGACCGGGCTTCGGGCAGTGTTCCACCACCATTGTGCCGGTTACATCGAGACACCGGACGAGGTCGCCCGCCTTCTCGACCTGACCGACCCCGACCTGTTGGGCCTGGTCTTTGACACCGGCCATTATGCATACGGCACAGGAGTCAACGACGGCAGCAAGGTGCTGGCAGGACTTGACCGGTTCGCCGACCGGATTCGTCACGTGCATTTCAAGGACTGCCACCCAGAGATCGCGGAGCGAGCACGAGAAGAGGAGTGGGACTACTATACGGCGGTGGGGAATGGCGTGTTTTGTGAGCTTGGCAAGGGGTACGTTGACTTCCCCGCGGTAACGGCATGGCTGCGCTCACAGGATTATCGTGGGTGGATCACTGTCGAGCAAGACGTCCTTCCAGGTATGGGCACGCCCAAAGCGAGCGCGCAACGCAACCGCGAGTACCTGCGAACGCTTGGTCTGTAGCACTGAAGCAGCAAAGCCCTGCGAGAGTTCACTACGTTCATATTCACGGCTTGTTCACGGGCGAAGTCCGCCTACGTGGACTTTTCTATCCCCAGGTAGTCCGCGCAGGCGGACTTCGCTTCTCCCTAGCCCGCGAATATGAACGTAGTGAACTCTCGC
>JBBRVL010000210.1:0-7015 GCA_038246925.1 Chloroflexia bacterium | reverse complement strand
TCTGCTCTCTTCACTTCAACAGGTGGGTGAAGGCAAGCTGTGCCAGGACTGGTGGGCGCAAAACGGCATGGCTTCAACCAACTATTTTGTGCCGAGTATGCGGTTCGGGGCGTGTAAGTTCACAGGTGTGACTACGTTCTGAGGGATTAGGGGTTAGGGGTTAGGGATTAGGGATTAGGTGGCAGGTGGCGGAACCCCAATCCCTAACCCCTAACCCCTAATCCCTACTATACAGCCCGTTAGTGGCCCTGGAAGAGACTGAGGTCTGGTGGGCTACCTATTGGGGTGGTGCGGACAACCCCGATGGTAAGGTTGCTTGGCGGATTGGTAAACCAGATGCCTATCCTCTTAACTTTGTCTTTCAGATTGTCGGGTGGGAAGAATACCTGCCCCTGGTTATCCCCTGCGCCAGGAGTAGGGCCGAGGGTCCAACCGGCTTTGGTAAGAGTATCGACGTAGAACTTGTTCACAGCCTGTGTGTCGAAGTTGCCTTCATCGACCATGCGGTAGGTGATGTCTATAAAGTTCTTGATGTCGTCATTGCCGCCACCACTACCCGCAGCGATGGCCGCATTCGCGCAGTAGGGAACGACGCACCACGTTTTGATGTAGCTGTTCGCTGGGCGCGGGATGAACTTAAAGTCACTCGTGTCTTTAGCATCTTTCTGGCTGGCCCCGCCCGCCACGGTGCTTCGACACTTCAACACTTCTACACCTAATAGGCCAAGTAACACTTCATTCTTGGTCCCTTTGAATTCCAGGTGATGCTCAAAGCGCGCACGCTCAAAGTATTGTGTCAGGTAATCTTTGCCGTCTACGGAGTTTTTCTCCATCTTGGCGTCCGTTATGGGGTAGCCTTGCTGCTCCAGCCCGCCGTGACTCAACCAGTACTGGTAGAAGATGGCCGGAACATTGTGACCTGTCTCAGAGAAGAAGTGATCGCCTGCCTGGGCCATGCCAAACGCGGGCGGCTGCGCTAATGCCGTCAGCGCGGACATGAATACGATTGCCAGTACCATTGCCGCGATGTTCAATATGCGTTTCATTTTCGTTGTCTCCTTGTTAGATGAAAATTGTACCGATAGTCAGAGGCCGCTTTTACCTTTAGTTCATTGTGGTCGGCAGCAGTTGAATCGCGCCGGGTTGCTAGGGGGTCAATATAGGGGAAGGGACATCAATCTTTATGTCGGCGTTGTAGTCGAAGAAGGAGAACGTGGTCGTGCTCGTCACATCGTTACCTCCCACGTTCACTTCCGCGCTACTCTGGAGCCTGTACGGCAGATTATCCGACTCTCCTATCCAGAGCTTCAGTGGCGAATCGGTTGTTGTTGTCTGGTCACCCAATGTGGTCGTAACCCTCACCTTGAACTCGTATAGCTTTGCGGGTTTTTCATCAACCATCTCAGTGCCGGTGAGCCGTGCGTCTGCCCAGTTCTCCTTGTTCTCTGCAACAAAGGTATCCACCTGGGACTGATCGGCGAATAGGAGATTGAGGGTGCTCATGTCGCCCGTCGCCTCCGATTTCACCCAGCCGTTCGCAGTTTTCGTGTAGGCGGTCTGGCCGATGTTGATCGTTTCTCTCTGGAAGGTGCCAGCATCGATAATAGTACGCATACGATCCGGGCGCACAACCTCTATTGTCATAGTTAGTGGCCTTGATGGGTCAGTGGTATTTGTTGTCAACCCGCGGTAGGTCCGTACGGTCGCCTGAGTGCGCAAGGACGATATAATAGCCTCCTGGGCACTGCCTCCACTGGCTCCCGATGCAGGTTCACTTGCCTGCGTGGTGGGGGTGGCCTCGCTGGGCACATCCGTCGGCGACGGAGCGTCTATCGTCACCATAGTGGGCGCTATAGCTTCGGGAGCAGAAGTCGCTGCTGCTGACTCTTGTGTAGGTGCTACCGCTGCCTGGTTGGCGGTGGTTGCTTGTGGGGTGGCCTGTCCACCTGCGGCCTGGTCCGAGCCGCAGCCTGCCAGAAGTAGGACTGTAATCAACAGTAATGTAGGTTTGATAGTCTTACGCTTGCTCACAGTTATCCTTCCCTTTCACGTTACTTGTCTCAGCATCTCGTCTGGCTAACGGATGCGAAATCATCACCTGCAGCAGGTCTACCAACATCGTGCAGTTGTGGAAGTCATGGGCCTCGCCGCTGACAACCTGCTGCACCTTGCCGCACCACTCTGCCTGCTCATTGCCCTTTTCTTCAACCCATAGCCGCACCAGGAACAGGTGCGAGCGTCCAGACCGACGACCAGCGCTCATCTTTCAACCTCCTTGAATGCGGACCAGGGCCGCCAGTATGTAAAATCTGCGCCTGGTGTACATTATGAAGCAGGATTGGCTGAAAAAAGCCATACAAGACTCATACAAGATGTGATAGACTCAGTAATGCCTACCAAGCGCAATATAAGCACGTCGAAACCGGAAGGCGGGGGCTTAACCATCCGGGAGCGCAGCGGGTTGGCTTTCGGTAGCGCCAGAGTACCGGGAGGTCTGTGTCCCCCATGAGTGATACTTTATCCTTCGGCGGTTGGCTCAGGGGACGCCGCAAAGAAGCGGGCGTCACCCAGGAGGAGCTTGCCGACCGTATTGGCTGCTCTCCCATAATGATCCAGAAGATCGAGGGGGGCGGGCGTCGTCCTTCCGGTCAGATTGCCCACCTGCTGGCCGATTACTTCCGCGTGCCAACCGATGAGCAGGAGGCATTCGTCACATTTGCGCGGACTGGGCGTGCGGCTTCCGACTCTCCCGAACCTGCGGCTAACGGGGTGACAGGTCGCGCCCCCTGGCGTAGTGCGTACAGGCACAAGACCAACCTTCCCGCCATGCTCACCCCACTGATCGGGCGCGAAAGCACCGAGCAGGAGATACGGGAAATGCTCCTCCAACCGAAGCTGCGCCTGCTTACTCTCTCCGGCGCGCCTGGCATTGGCAAGACCCGGCTGGCGTTGCAGGTGGCATCGGATTTGGTGGAGCACTTTGAGGATGGGGCCTATCTGGTCGACCTGGCCCCGGTCTCCGATCCCGACCTCGTTATCCCCGCTATAGTTGGCGCGCTCGGTTTGAAGGAAACAGCCGGTCAATCAATCGAGGAATTGCTCCTGGGCCATGTGCGTGGCAGGAGGATGCTACTGCTGCTGGACAACTTTGAACAGGTGCTAGACGCCGCACCGGCCGTAATTAGCTTGATGCAGGCAAGCCCCTGGCTCAAGGTGCTGGTTACAAGCCGAGAGGCATTGCACGTGCGTGGCGAGCGTCGCTTTTCGGTGCCGCCTCTGGAACTGCCTGACCTCACACTTACTCCTACGTCTGATCCCGAAGCTTTATTGCTTTTGTCGCATAACCCTGCCGTAGAGCTTTTCGTGGAGCGTACCCAGGCTGCCAGCTCGGACTTTGCGCTAACGGAGGAAAACGCCGAAGACGTTGCGGCAATCTGCATCAGTTTAGAGGGGCTGCCCCTTGCTATCGAGCTTGCCGCCGCCCGCGCGGTTATGCTTTCCCCTCAGCAGATACGGGCGTCCCTCGATAACCGCCTCAAGCTCCTGGCATATGGCGCGCGAGACCTGCCCTTGAGACAGCGCACGTTGCGGGCGGCAATCGACTGGAGTTACGACCTGCTCGATGAGGAAGAGCAGATGTTATTCAGGCGTATTTCTGTTTTCGTCGGAAGCTGCACACTCCCGGCTATTGAGGCGGTATGCACGTACGAAGGTGAAGACGACCTATCTGTTGATACGATGAGCAGAGTAAACTCCCTGATAGATAAGAGCCTGCTTGCGAAAGGGAGGCCGGCCACGGAACCCCGTTTTGGGATGCTGGAGACAGTGCGAGAGTATGCCATCGAGCAGCTTGAGGTCAGTCAGGAATTGGAGGCTGCACAGCGCGGGCATGCCGATTATTACCTGAAGCTGGCGGAGGAGGCCGAGGCTCAGTTGACCGGCCAGGAGCAGGAAGCATGGCTGCATCGCTTGGAGGAGGAGCATGATAACCTGCGGGCAGCTATGGGGTGGTGCATCGAGAAGGAGGAGGCAGAGGTTGCTCTACGATTGAGTGGGGCGCTCGCAAGATTCTGGTACAGACGCGGCCACATAACTGAGGGGCGCAAGTGGCTCGATTTGGCCTTGGCGACCGCAGAACGGAGATTGCAACTCGCCGATGAGCTTACTATCGAAGGATCGAAGTCTATGATAGAGGTATGGGCCAAGGCGCTCAATGGGGCAGGTATCTTAGCCTCGATCCAGGGTGACTACGGTGGGTCGCGCTCGCGTTTCAAGATGAGCCTGGTGTTGGCGCGCAAATTGGGCGACAAGCAGAGCATCGTCAATACACTCCACAATTTGGGAACCGGGTTGCAAGAGCAGGGGGATCATGTCTCAGCGCGCTCCATGCACGAAGAAAGCCTCATGTTGCGGCGGGAGCTGGGCGATAAGCGGGGCGTTGCGATGTCGCTAAATAACCTGGGCATTATACTCAAGGAGCAGGGCGATTATGCCAGGGCGCGTAACCTACAAGAGGAAGGGCTGGCGCTGCGGCGGGAGCTAGGTGACAACTGGGGCGTTGCCATGTCGCTCAACAATCTGGGGGTCGTAGCTGAAGAACAGGAAGACTATGTCTCAGCACGCTCCTATTTAGAGCAGAGTTTGGCGTTGCGTCACGATTTAGGGGATAAGGTAGGCATAGCCTCCTGCCTGGAGGAACTGGGCAGAGTTGCCACGGCGTCCACGCCTGACAATAAAGAGACCCAAAGGCGTGCGGTGGTGTTGTTCGGTGCGGCGGAGGCGTTGCGTGAAGCCTTGAGCACTCCCTTGTCGCCCGTAGAGCGCCCACTGGTAGAGAGAGGAGTGGCTGATTTGCGTGCTTTATTGGACGAAGCAACCTGGCAGGCGGCTTGGGCAGAGGGGGCCTCCATGACTATGGAACAGGCCATAGATGCTGCTTTGGCAAGGGGTTCCAACGCGGCACGAGCAGGTAAATCTTCGGACGTTGGGCCTATTCTCAATTGATTATATTCTGTTGTTATTCCACAGTTTGTTAACCTTCTTATACCAGGTCTCTCACCTCGGTCGGCTACAGTAAACATACTCTGCCCATACCTTCACAACCTCAGCACTTACATTATTTGACCGGATATGACCGGCGGCAGAGTGGGTCTGGTGTTTGCATAGGTGAGACGCCAGGCGGAATAAGATGAGAGGAGAGCAGTGTTAGATCAACTTGAGCGGTCTCTGTTGGTGTCGGGGCCGATAATCACCAAATTACCTACGCAGTCCATGGCGGTTGTCTATACAGTTGGGAACCCCGAGATGGCAGAGTACCGAGCAATGGCGGCACTTTATAGCTCGTTTCTGGAGATGCGCCGCACACGGTTGGAGAAAGGCGAGAAACTGCCCATCGGCGCACTTCGAGTTCGGTGGCTAAACTCGGAGGATGCGCCCAGGGATAGATGGCTTGGCGCGTGGGGGCTGCCGATTCCAGCCAATGTTACAGCGATGCCGCAGGTAATGCGTGATCTGGCGGTGAAGGTAGAGACCTGGACTTATGGCCCGGTAGCAGAGATCGTGCATAATGGCCCGTTGTTTACTCAGGAAGCCGCGCTCGATGAGTTGTACCGGTTTATCGCCGAGAACGATTACTCGGTGACGGGAGCATTTGAAGAGGAATACGAAGCCCCGCCGAGGGCAAAGTGCGACACGCGAACCTTCCGCTACCGGGTCAAGAAAGCGATTCCAGCCTCAGCATCGCCAACCGAAATGCTGCTCATAGAGTGGGCTTTCGGCGGCGAGCCGGTGGGAAAAGCCGCCGATATCGGTTAAGAGTATATTATTGGCGGCTATTGGTGTAGTCTATGTCGCGAAAAAGCGAATCACGCCTATCTATCTCCTTGATGCCGTCGCGGAGGTAGGGTTGATCACGCTTTGGGCGCTCGTTTGGCCTTCAGACAAAGGGCCGAAAGAGGACCGCTAAAATTGCTCGAAAATTGGTCGCCTCCTCCTATTGACAGGGACCAAAACATCCTGTATTATGTTCTCACTTCGTTGGTGTTGAGCCAAAGGAGGAACAAAAACTCTGAGGGATCTTCGGATTTGTCAGAGTTTTTTGTTTAACTTCCATTTCATCAGGGGAGGGCTGTCATGTCCCCCCTTTTTATTGTGTCCCAGGAGGGAGCATGAAGAGATTACGGGGCGTAATTCTAGATGTTGACGGGACATTGGTGGACAGCAACGATGCTCATACATCGGCATGGGTGGAGGCGCTTCAGAGGGGAGGGTACAATGTCCCGCGCGAGAAGGTGCGGCGGCTGATAGGCATGGGGGCTGATAATCTACTGCCTGAGGCGATTACCGTTGAGAAGGATAGCGAAGAAGGTAAACGCCTGAGTGATTGGTGGCGCGAGATATTTACAGCTGATTATTTGCCCAAGTTGAAGGCGTTTCCCAAGACAAGAGAGCTACTTGAGAAGATGCGGGAGAATAGGCTCAAGCTGGTGGTTGCCTCTTCGGCAGAGGCTGAGATGCTGGAGACGCTGCTCGATATAGCTAGGGTGGCAGATTTGGTGGAGAGCAAAACATCATCCGACGATGCCGAGAACTCGAAGCCGGAGCCTGACATTGTGAAGGCGGCCCTCGACAGGCTGGGGATGGGTGCGAACGAGGTGCTTATGCTGGGCGACACACCGTATGACATCGAGGCCGCTGGCAAGCTGGGGATTGGGGTGATTGCGCTCCGTTGCGGCGGCTTCACCGATGTTGATTTGGAACGTGCTGTGGCTATCTATGATGACCCTGAAGACCTGTTGAAGAAGTACGATAAATCACCGTTAGCTGGGCAATAGAGAGCCACACTAAAAACTATGCAAACCGGGGTGTCATGGTAGGGGCGAACCTGTTGTTCGCCTTGTCGGGTTCAAGTCCGGGGTAGGGCGAACACAAGGTTCGCCCCTACAAGCTCTAGGCCAGAAGTGTGATTTAATATGCTAGCCTTGCCCTGCTCGTTTGTCCAGGTGCTTAGAGTTAT
>JBBRVL010000209.1:0-7068 GCA_038246925.1 Chloroflexia bacterium | reverse complement strand
TCTTTATGCGACACTATTGTGGCGTGCCATGCCCCTACAGATTATCTATAGGCAGCGAACTGCAATTAGGTATGAAAAGGGCCGGGTGCAACCACGCACTCGGCCCTCGGTTTCGCCTGGGAGAAGACTATTGGCAGGTATTCAAGCTCACATCATCCACGAAGAACGAAGTGGGCAGGCTGCTGTCGGTCGTGCCCTTGAAGTAGATGCGTATAGTCTGGCCCTTATACGCGAGCAGGTTGAACGTCGGGTTGACCCAGGTGTTACGTGTGCTGCCGTCATTGATGGTTTGGAGCGTCGCCAACAAGCCACCGGAGCTGTTGAGGACCTGCGTGTACATGTAATCCCACGGGTGGGTCGTCTCCTGGGTGCTCATATACCACCAGTAGCTGAGCGTGGCGGAGGTGGCGGTAGAGGGGATCGTCACCTGCTGGTAGATAGTGTCAACACCGTTGTTGTACCCATTCAGGTAGGCGCTATACAACCCAGTATGAGGCCGAGTGGTGTCTATCAACTGGAAGCCGTTGGTGGAGGTCTGCACCCAGGGTGACGTGCCGCTCTCGAAGCCGCCGTTGGTAAGGCGCTCGCCGCAGGTGACTGGACCCGGTGTCGGTGTCCTGGTTGGTGTATTAGTAGCCGGAGGCACAGGTGTGGGGGTACGGGTGGGTGTATTGGTTGCGCCCGGCACTGGGGTATTAGTAGGAGTAGAGGTGGGAGGAGGCGCGCCCCCGCAGTTCGGGAACTTGAACGAGCCTATACGGGTAACCCATGAGGCAGTGCCGGTGGTCGCCACGTACTCGGTCGTCATCCAGAACGTGCAATCGTCAGTCGGATCGATAGTCATCATCGAGTAGTCGCCCCAGCGAGAGCCGGTGCCTGTCTGGGAGCCACTGCCGTTGATGAGCGTAGCCTCACCCTGAGGCATCTGTCCCAATGCGTCGGTTACGAGGCGTCCTGTGTACCTTATGCTCGGAAAGACGCTGCTGCTCGACGCGCTGTAGACCATAGCCATGTTGCCTGCGCCGTCCATTGCCACGCTTCCCATCCAGCGGTTCGTAGCATCAGGCGAGTAGGTGCCTTGCTGGTAAATCGAGGGTGTGCCGTTCGGGCTTCGCAACTCGTACCAACGCACGGCTGCCTTTCCCGATCCGGCGTCGACCGAGTGGTTCGCAACTAGCGTTTCGTGCGTTCCCATGTTGCGATACGCCAGGCGATACATCAGCCTATCGCCGAGACCATCTAACCTTACCGTAGTGCTGGGCTGGGGCACGCAACTGCGCGTGGTCGTGCAAAGCTGGGTATACCCGGCGGTGGTGAGCGTGGTTGGCCCCGTAAAGGTAGAGTTAGCGGGTGTGGTCCAGTCGACATGGAACTTAAACAGTCTTAAAGAGTTAGCGCCCCTGGCGACAAAGAAGTTGGGCGATCCCGCCGGGGGTAGACTTGCTCCATCCAGGTCGGAAGGCGTGAGAGTGCCGTAGGTTGAGCTGACGTTGAATGCCTGGAAAGTCGCGGGCTGGCCGGCCAGCATCTTAGCGCGGTCGTATACTATCGCCGCCGGGCCACTGTACGTGTTGCCGCTGAACCTGTTGAAGGCCGTATAATAACCGTCAGGCCATACGCCCATGTGTGGATAGTCATAGAAGACCGTGGTGCTGTGCTGGAAGAAGTAGCGGTAGTAAGAGCCGGTGGGGTCGCCGGTGGTAGATACCGCTACGCACTCACCATAGGGACTGGCTGAAGTAAACTGGCTCAACACCCAACGGTCGTTGATGGAGTCGTAAAGCACGAGAGGATCGCCGGCGTTCTGCGTCTGGCATGGCCCACCAAAGCCGCTCCAAAGGGTATTACCGTTCGCAGGTCCCAGGAGCGAAGCGCCGCTCTTGTTGAATATCTGGTAGGAAAGGTTGACCCACTGGACGAAATGGTTCGGGCCAACGTCGCCGGTGGTATCTGGAGGGTAGACGCCGTTGCGGTTGTTGATGCCCGCAAAGTTGGTGAGTGGGGCGGGCATTACCAGCGCGCCTGGGCCGAACTCTTTCTGGATAACCGGATCGTTTGTAGGTGGAGCGGGGTCGCTAATACCCTCGGACTCACCCTTCGGCTCAGGCATCTCTCGTACCGTGGTCCAGGGCTCGACGGGTATAGGCTTGATGTCGCGCAAAGGTGGCGAGACGTCATTCATGACCGATTGTCCCACTTCAAACGGAGCCTGGACCTCGACCTGACCGTTGCCTGAGGGTGAACCGTTTATGGAGGAGATGCGCGGCGCCTCGCTGTTGAAAGCGGAAGCCGGGGTTTGGGGCCGTATCTGGGAGGCAGCCTGGGCAACCAGCGCCAGCAGCAACAGTAAAGCTGCCAACCTCATAATACTACGCTTCGAGCCTGAACTATTATACATAAAGCACTTCCTTTCAGATCTTCGTAATAGGTTCTCCAACGCTCCAAAGCCGACTCTTGTCCAATGAGAATATCTTGGAGAATATTCTGTTTGGCCGAATCGCTTGTTATTGAGGAGTCAGAGTATAACCAGTTCGTAGAAGAAAAGCAATAACCATTAAGTACTTTTAGTGGAAATAAGACGCCCCGTTTTTACTTGGGTCCAATTTGCATCTTTGCTATACTTGCCCATGCGCTCTTTCTCAACACGTGACAGCACTCTTGCACTCTATTACCACCCCGCCTATCTTGAGCATGAGACAGGGCAGCACCCCGAAAATGCTGACCGGCTCCGAGGCATTATTTCAGCCCTTGACCGTTACGGAATCCCTGAAAGCAAGCTACTCAAGCCTGAGCCTGTAGACCTCGATCTGCTCGCCCACGTGCACGATGCGCGCTATATCGCAGCTATCGAGAAGGCGGCGCGGGCAGGGGGCGGATACTGGGATTATGATACTATCATCTCCCCTGGTTCGTACGATGCGGCGCTGCTGGCGGCGGGCGCGGCCACGGCGGCGGTAGATAGCGCAGTCGCGGGAATGAGCGTGCCGTTTGCCCTCGTCAGACCACCGGGACACCATGCGCTCCATGCATCGGCGATGGGCTTCTGCCTGTTCAACAACGTGGCTGTGGCTGCCCAGCATGCAATCGAAAATCACGGCATGGAGCGGGTGATGGTCGTTGATTGGGACGTGCATCATGGCAACGGCACCCAGGACCTCTTCTACAACCGCCCCGACGTCTTTTTCTTTAGCACCCACCAGTACCCGTTCTATCCAGGCACAGGCGCACTGGAAGAGACAGGTTCCGGCGAGGGCGAAGGTTTCACTCTCAACGTACCCTTGCCGGGCGGCGTGGGCGACGTTGGATACAAAGAGGTGTTCCGCCAGGTGCTCGCTCCCGCTGTATACCGCTACAAGCCTCAGCTAATCCTTATATCGGCGGGCTATGACGCGCACATAGCAGACCCCATCGGCGGTATGGCGGTCACGGCTGCGGGGTTTCATGAGCTTGCCCGCATTGTGCGCGAGCTAGCTGATGAGGTCGAAGAATGCACAGGCAGGGTGGCAGCCATACTCGAAGGGGGATATAATATCGAAGCGCTGGCTGCCTCCGTAATAGCCACCATAGCAGGGCTGTCGTCAAGCGGTGATAACCTGGCTGAAGGAATAGTAGAAGCCCCGCAAGCGCCCGCCAACGCATACCGCGCGAGACACTCACCCGATATAAGCTCGGTGGTAAGCAGCGTAAAGCGCATTCATAATCTATAGCAGACACAAAATACTAGCAGCAGAAGGCAGTGGGCAGAAGGCAGTAACCTTGAACCTTGAACATACACTCACCACTCACCACTCACCACTCACCCACCATGTACGTAATCGGCACAGCCGGGCATGTTGACCACGGCAAATCCACACTTGTCAAAGCGCTTACCGGGATAGACCCTGACCGCCTGCAAGAAGAAAAGGCGCGCGAGATGACCATCGACCTCGGCTTCGCGTGGCTCACTCTTCCGTCAGGGAGGGAAGTATCGGTAGTCGATGTGCCTGGTCACGAGCGGTTCATCAAGAATATGCTCGCGGGCGTGGGCGGGCTTGACGCCGCTCTCCTTGTTATAGCCGCCGACGAAGGCCCGATGCCCCAGACGGAGGAACATCTCGACATCCTCCATCTGCTCGGCGTAGAGAAAGGCATCGTTGTGCTCACCAAGAGCGACCTCGTCGATGCTGATTGGCTTGCGCTGATGGAGGAGGAAGTACGGGAGCATCTCAAAAGCACCACACTGCAAGACGCCCTGATCCTGCCCGTGTCGGCTCGAACCGGCGCAGGACTCGACACGCTCAAGGCAGAGATAGACCTTCTCCTCCAGGGAACGCAGACACGTGCCGACCGGGGCCGACCGCGCCTGCCGGTAGACCGCGCTTTCAGCATCGCGGGGTTCGGGACGGTGGTGACCGGGACACTTATCGATGGCTCATTTCATGTTGGGCAGGAGGTGGTGCTGGTGCCGTCGGGCATCAAGAGCCGCATCCGGGGCTTGCAAAGCCACAAGCACAAGGTTGAGCGGATAGAGCCTGGCAACCGTGTGGCAGTCAACCTCACAGGGTTAGAGCTTGACGACCTGTCGAGAGGCATGGTTGTTACCGTACCCAACTGGCTCCAGGCGACCAACCGGGTGGACGTTCACCTCAGCCTGCTGCCTGACGCACCCGCTCCCCTCCGGCAAAACAGCCTGCTCGATTTCTTCACGGGCGCGACCGAAACGCCGACCCGTATCACCCTGCTTGACACAGAACGCCTTGAGCCTGGGCAGTCGGGCTGGGCACAACTTCGCTTGCGTGACGAAGTGGCCGTAGCCAAAGGCGACCGCTATATCATCCGCCGCCCCTCTCCAAGCCTCACTATAGGCGGTGGGCAGGTAGTAGACGCTCACCCGCGCAGGCATAAGCGATTTCACCAGCCGACCCTTCAGTCCCTCCAAACCCTCCAACGCGGCAGCCCTGAAGAGCTTTTGTTGGAAGCCCTGGGCAAAGATGCGCTGGATGCGAAGGCAGCCGCTGAGAAAGCGGGCCTGGCGCAGGCCGATTCTGCTCAAGCCCTCGCCAGCCTCGTCAAGGAAGGCCGCATTGTACCACTAACGTCGTCTTTGCACATGGCTACCCCTGCCTGGGAGGACCTGATGCTCCGCGTGCAGACTCTGCTTGGGCACTATCACCGCCAGCAGCCTCTCAAACGGGGGATGAGTAAGGAAGAACTTCGGAGCCGCCTCGCGCAGGTCATATCTCCCAGGGCTTTCCCACATGCCATGTCCCTCGGCGTAGCTCGCGGTCTTATAGCCGAAGACCCGATTACCTACAGGCTCACGACTCATGAGCCGACTTATTCTCCGGCCCAGCAGCAGCAGGTCGCCCGCCTGAAACAGTCATATACCGCTAATCCCTACTCCCCACCTTCTCCCGCCGAGCTTGAGGTAGAGCCGGATGTGCTGAGCGCCCTGGTCGAGTCGGGCGAGCTTGTGAAGATAGACAATAACATCTACTATACTCCCCAGGCATACGGCGAGATGCGCGATACTATCCTCCATACCATAGACAAAGAGGGCGAAATCAACGTCGCCTCGATGCGCGACCTCTTCGGCACGACACGCAAGTATGCCATCCCCTTCCTCGAGCACCTCGACGACCAAAAGCTCACTCGCCGCGTAGGAGATGTCAGAGTTAAGTGGTAACCCGCCAGGGCGCTCGTAGGGGCATGAGCGAAGCGGGGGGCTGTGTGCCCGCCCTCTCCCCTGACCACGATCTTCACGGTTAACGAACAGGGCGGACACAGGGGTCCGCCCCTACGATTTCGGGCCGCAGGCAGTAAGAAGAGTGTAACTTGTAGCGTTTAATAATGATGAAGGGAAATTGCGGCCTGGCTAAGGCAGGCATCTGGTTGTGTGCCTGTATGCTATAATGAGGTCCAACTACCCATCACAGGAGAAATAACTTCATGGCTAATGATTCAAGCGTAGAGGAAGGCTCAACACAGGGCAAAGAGCCATCTGATCTGCGTTGGGCGCTGGTGCTTGGATCGTCTTCGGGCTTTGGCGCTGCTACATCTGCTGCGCTTGCAGAGGAGGCAGGCCTCAACGTCTGCGGTGTCCACCTCCGTCGCCCCACAGATCAAGATGCTTTTGCCGACACCAAGGCACGTATCGAAGCCGCAGGCTGCCAGTACATACCCTTCAACATGAACGCCGCCAACCCCGACCGCCGCCGTGAAGCCCTTGACAAGATGGCCGAAGCGATGAACGGCTCGGGCTTCCGGGTCTTCATGCACTCGCTCGCCTTTGGCACTCTCAAACCGTTCATAGCTGACAAGCCAGAGGACGCCATCGCTCAGGCTCAGATGGACATGACCCTCGACGTTATGGCCCACTCTTTAGTCTACTGGACACAAGACCTTGTCGCACGTAATATGCTCGGTAGAGGCAGCCGTATATTCGCTATGACCTCGGCAGGCTCGCACACTGTTGTCCCAAGCTACGGGGCGGTATCTGCTGCCAAGGCCGCGCTGGAGTCGCACATTCGCCAGCTAACATATGAGCTTGCTCCCAGGGGCATAACCGCCAACTCTGTGCGTGCCGGTGTGACCGACACGCCCGCCCTCCGTCGCATACCTGGCAGCGACAGGCTGCTGGAAGGCGCACTTGCCCGCAACCCGGCAAATCGCCTTACTACACCGGAGGACGTGGCCCGCTTCATAGCCCTCCTCGCCAAGGCCGGCCCCGCAGCCGACTGGCTTTCCGGCAACGTCCTCGGCGTAGACGGCGGAGAGGACATTTCTGGGTGAATTACGAATTACGAATTACGAATTAGACTAAAACCACACAATTCGTAATTTGTAATTCGTAATTCGTAATTATGTTTGACACGTGCGACGGTATTGGATACACTAAGTAGAGTATGGTAATTAGCTACATTGCCGAACAGAGCCGATTCTGTATATGGGCTTTGCACCGTAATTGAAGGAACACGAAAATGAGCAACACAGCATATCCGGCCAAAGTCAGACGTGTCACTAGCGCCACTACGCAGGGCAATCCCGCTCCCGCTATTGAGCCGGTAGTCGAAGACATTGAAGATATAG
>JBBRVL010000208.1:0-7117 GCA_038246925.1 Chloroflexia bacterium | reverse complement strand
GGGTCTTATGCTAGTTATTTGGAGGTTTTGAGCGAATAATGAGCAGCTATTTACTGCTGGAAAGGCAAACACAGCCTAGTTGGCTACAAAAAGCACCTGTTCTCACCCGTTTTTGGCCTGTGCAGGCACAAGTTTGCCAAGATTGCTTCGTTTTCCCAGCTTCACGATTGCTCTTACTCAATGGTTTTCCTGGCTTCACGTGTGAAAATAACTAGCATAAGACCCTATTTGCAAATATGCCTTAGTTATCTTGGGGGGCCACCGAAGACGGACGCTATCTGCTGCACTAATTGCAAGATGAAAGGTAGGCTGATGGCGGCAAGCAGTATACCGTAGAAGATCCGTATCCAGTTCGGAGAGCTATAGGGCTGGTCGCCGTGGTACTCGATCTCTTCTTCATACTCGGAGTAATCTACTTCGTTTTCTCTGTCTTGTTCGCTTAGAGCGGAAGATGCATATGTCTCGCGGCTCTCGTCGGATGCATAACGTGTCTGCTCTTCTCTGTCCGCCCACTGCCATCCCGCTGCGGGATTCGGCCTCGAACCGACATCGCCCTGGGGCAAAAGCGACCACCCCTGCGGGCTATATGGTGAGCCTCCATAAAGCTCTGGTCCGGAATCGTAGCTGCCCGTTGCATCTGCCATGTCGGGTGCGGAATCGATGAGCCTGCGCGCATCTTCGACGAGGTGGCGCGGAACGCGGATATCCTGTGGTACGTAGTCGTTGTGGCTGAACTGGGCAATATCGGCGCTCGGAGAGCGGAACATCAGCACCGGGATATCGGCATCTTCCAGCTGGCTCTTTATGAAAGCGCCTATTATCGCATTGGGCACATTCGCCACTACTGTCCATTGCGGATCATCGTCTGGGCCGGCTTTTTCCTCGGCTATCTCGGAGGGAAGGCGTGTCTCGACCGGCAGGTTGCAGTCGGGGCAGACCTCTACCCACGATTCGTACTCATAACCGCAACCGGGACAAACGTTCGTGCTCTCAAGTGTCATGAGAGAATTATACACTACGGGGAGTGATACACTTCTGCACGAAAGAAACGTGAAACGTCAAACGTGAGCGGCGAAGGAGACCAGGGTCTTCACCGGGCCGACGTGGCGAGGTGGTGCGGCAGCGCGGGGGCGATATCTGCCGACCGATTCGGTGCCTGGCAATCGGCCTGGGACTAGTTACCGCATCTGCATTTAGTAAACACGCCCTAACGGTATGTACTCCCGCTGCCGACGGGACGCGCTGCTATTAGCGTCATGCTGGCACTCTGTTTGTTTGCTTACGGCAGACTACGATGATGCTCGTGCTGGCGGCAGTCAACGGCTCTAGGTTCCAATCTCCGCACTGTCGGATGATGGTGAAGCCATTATAGTGCAGCAACGCCGCAAGCTCCTGTGGGAAGGTGTAGCGCACCGCAATTCGCGTGATCTTGGTTTGCTCCTGATCGCCCTCGCGCCAGCGCCGGTAGGTCGTCCAGTGCAGGATCTGGGCGACATGGTCATATGACTGCGTCTTCGATACACGCACATCACGTCCACTGCTGTCGGTGTAGGTCCGCCAATCCTCTTCCTCATCGCGCGTCTCGAGGAATGCAAACAGGCCTTCGTCATGCTGCGCACTATGCTCAGTACCCTCCAACAGCGCCTCGTGGTCTGTGCGCGTCAGATTGGCCCAGCGCGGGTTGCGAGTCTCGAAGGCAACGAGGCCTTCGTCGTGCAGGTGCGCGTGCACGCGCTCCAACAGCGCCTCCTGGTCAGCACGTGTCAGAAATGCCTGGAAGGCGTTGCCGGTTAAAAAGATCAGCCGGAATTGCTCGCCGAGGTCGAACGCTCGCGCGTCACCCTCAACCCAGCGCATGGACAGATCGGCGGATTTGCTGCGCGCCCGCTCTAACATCCCGGGAACGATGTCCAAGCCTGTCACTGCGAAACCGAGCCGCGCAATCGGAATGCTGACGCGGCCAGTACCACAGGCTATCTCTAGCACAGGGCCACCGGTCTCCTGCGCCAGCGCGGTGTAGAACGCAATCCCCGTGTCGCTGTTGTCCTCAATGTCGTAGTTGTGCGGGTCGACGAATTCTTCCAGGTTGTTGTGGTCGATCAACGAGCTACCTCCTCAACCTTAGTTCTGTCGCATGGCGCTCGTTACCCGCTTCCTGCGCCCCAGCATAAGCAGTGCTAGGGATAGGAAGGTAGCCACTAGAGAGATCAGGGATAGGGCGCGTCCTAGCTGCCATGATGGTGGGCTGAAGGTCATGCGGATGGTATGGTCGCCCGTATCTACTTTTACGGCGCGGTAGGCATAGTGGGCGGGTTCTATGATTGCGGGACGGTTGTCGATTGTCGCCTGCCAGCCTGGGTGGTAAGCGTCGGTCAATACGACCCAGCCCGGTGCTGCTGCCTTCACCTCTAGCACTACAACATCAGGTGTGTAGCTTATGGCCTTGACACTCTCGGTTCGCAAGCCGCCCGCTTTGGCGGCTTCCACTGTGCCGAGGAGGGTACTTGTGACTGGCGTGCCGCTCTCCAGAACGACTGTGTGGCGTGGGTCTACATCAAATTTGCGCACTACTTCTATGTTGCTCACCGGGTCGGGTTCAATCCGCGCCTCATGCACCAGGTATGCGCGTGGGAGACTATTCTTATTGTGATATATTTCGAGGTTGCCGTACCTCGCGGTCCGCTCCCACTTGGCCTCGTTCTGGTAGATATTGGTGGGTGATATTATCTGGAAGGCTGCCCCCGTCAGGTCGTAGAGGGGCGTATTCGGGTTGCGTTTGGCTATCTCCCAGAGATAGTCGTACCGTTCGAGCTTCAGTGGGTTGAATGCTCCCCCTGTGTCGTAAAGCAGTCCGCTTTGCAGGGCGGTGGACGGCTGCCAGCCATCGTGTATATCGGTGTCGCTGTCGATGCGTGACGGGATATTAGTAATCTCATCCTGGGTCAGCTTATAGAGGAGGCTGCGGGCGTCATGCTGCTCATACCCCACAAGGATATTGGTAGTGGTCGGGTTGAAGCGCGAGTTGGGTGAGAAAATATCCAGCACGAGCAGCACGAGGATGGCAACGCTCGCTGCTTGCGCATCGATCCTTCCTTTGTACGCCGCCCAGCCTGCCCCGGCTAGCAAGCCGAGCCACAGGACAAGCATACCGAGATCGTTGATGGCTCCGGGGATGCGGCCATACTGTGCCGAGTTGTCAGCCACAAGATCGCCATACAGGCCGGGCATAACCAGCAGCACGACAAAGGCAACGAATGCGCTTACCCCAACGAGCCACCAGAAAACACGTCGCCGCTCCGCTTCCTGCCGGGAGAAGGCAGCAGTTACAGCATCAAGGCCAAATGCTGCCAGCCCGGCAAGCCCAAGGCCAAGCAGCACAAGGGCGCGACCGCTGTCCCTCAGCTTGTTGAAGCCAGGTAAGAATTTGTAGATCCACGCCCCTACGATTGACAGGTCGCCTACCATGATTACAAAAGCGAAGGCCGCGAGCAGGGCAAAGTAGCCTACCATGCGATTACGCCTCATGAGCAGCCCTGCAGCCGCAAGCGCAAGCGTCACTACACCCGTATATCCCCAGTTCTCGGTGGACTGCCAGGTTCCAAGCGCGTAGCTGGTCGGGCTGCTGCCGTAAACCCTGGGCAAAAGCAAATTGAGCCAGGTAACCGGTTGGTTCGAGAACTCACTAGCCTCCTCGTAGCTGACAGACGACCGAGAGGTCATGTTGCTTAGCTCAAAGCTTGGCAGTAGTTGTGCGGCACCCACGGCGAGAGCTATTGCGAGTAGTAGTCCTCCCTTGACGACCCAGGGCAATGTGCTACGTAGGGGCGGACCCGAGTGTCCGCCCTGTTTAGGCCTCTGCCTTGTGGCGAACAGATATAGCCATAGCAGGCCGGCTGCCAGCAACCCATAGGCGAATATCTGCACGTGCCCGGCCAGAAGAGATAACGCCGCCGTCAATCCTGCAAGCATCGTCCATATCCAGCCGGTGCGGCTCTCATCAAGCAGGGCGCGGCGGAAGAGTAGCAGAATGAGGGGTATCCAGGTTGCCACCAGCACCATAGGCATGTGTCCCAGGTGAGCGGTCATAAACCCGCAGAAAGCGAAGACCACCGCGCCCGCTAATGAACCCAACCGCCTCAGCCCAATATCCCTGAAAAACAGATAGGTAAAAACAGAGGCAAGCCAGTAGTGAGCTATCAACAGCCATTCAAGGGTTCCATAGTCGAGCGACAAAAAGAATACAGGCCAGTTGAGCGGGTAAAATAGGCCAGCCTGAACGTCGGCAGCGAGAGGCATACCGGAGAAAACATGCGGGTTCCAGAGCGGTAAATTGCCACCCTGTAATTGCCTCGCAATGTAGGAATAGGTCGGATAGTAGAAGGAAGCTAGGTCGCCTCCGCCCGCAGGCATCAGCACGCCCGACTCGGTCAGAGGTCGCCAGAAGAAGCCGCCTGTCAGGAGAGCAAGGAGAGAGATAGCCGCAATGTCGAGATGTAGCCTCGGCCTGCCTTGTACGCTATGATGCCATCTGTAGGCCAGGTAAAATGAGAGCGCGATGATAGTGCCGATGAGCAAGATTCCCCAGGGCTGGAGCAGGCCCGGCAGACCATCTAGCACGGCTCGTCCCGTGTGGGGGCGGGCACCAGTACCGGCGACTCGGCGGCTGCTTGTTCAGCGCGGAAGGCTGCCATGCCGATCCCTTGTTGTATGGCCGCGAATACCCCTAGCAAAGCAACAGGCACAAGACCGACGAAGTGGTAGACGATGGCGAACGTCTGTGCCTGGGTCTCCTCTATGCCGAACAGCTTTAGTACCGTGACTACCGCCAGCTCAAAAGTGCCGACGGAACCGGGCGCCGCCGGTATCACCATGCTGAGGTTGCTTGTGACCAGCAGCACCGTTGATGCGAATGGCAGCAAATCGACGTTGAATGCCCTCAGCATCAAGTAGACTGTGACGGCGTTGATGGCCCACGTCGCCAATGACCATAGCCCAAGACGGAGCGCCACATTAGGGTTTGAGAGAGGCGCGAGGCCCTGTAATGCGTGCTCGGTAGCTGTCTCTATACGCGGTCCGAGGCGTGCCGGGAGCCAAGAAGCAACCAGGTGCACGAACTTCAGCGCAAAGTCTGGCTTGAGGATGAAGAGTAGGAGCACGAGCGCCACAGCCAGGACAACCACGCCCAGGGAAATAGCCGACGACTGCATCTGCTGCATATCGGAGGTCAGGCTAATGAACGGCAGGCTTATACCGAGCAACAGCAGCAGAGCAAGCACATCGAGCACTTTCTCGACCAGTATGGTCGAAAAGACCCTGGGCACAGGGATACCCGACCTGCGGCTGGTGACAACAGCACGAGCCACTTCGCCCGCCCGGAATGGTAAAGGTATGTAGGAAATCATGAGCGCGGAGGAGAGAAGGCCGGTCGGCACGCGGCTTTCGTCCGGGTGGAACATCGTTCGCCAGCGCCATACTTTTGTCATGAAGGTGAGAATGTACGGTACAATCAGAAGCAGGAAAAAAGGGAGTTGCACCCGCCCCATCGCTTCCCACAGCGCTCCCAGGTCGAACCCCTGGAATGCGAAATAAAGGGAGACAATGCTCACCAATATGCCTATGAGCAGGAATAGAATACGTTTCATGTGTGATTAGTGACCAGGGATTAGGGATTAGGACGAGTGATCTATGTCAAGTAGAGTGTGGCTGGTAAATGCGCTTCACGTTTCACGCTTCACGTTTCACGTTTCGCGCATGACGCCTTTGTACTTGGCTACCAGCCTTTGTGCGACTTCGCGGCTGTTGCGGACCAGATTCTCCTGGAGAAGGTCCCAGTTGGGCCGCTCATTATAGTCAAGGTGGTAGATAACGTTGTCCTCCTGTACCTGTATTGAACGGTTGAGTAGCGGGAAGAGTTCTGTGAGGAAGGCTATCTCCCACACCTTCTGTTTCGCGGTCTGCTTGTCGAGTACGTCAACAGTCGTTTCGTAGTATTCGAGCAGTATGTTCCTGACGATCTTGTCCTGCCGGAACACGCCGCCGGGTGAATAGTGCTCTCGTCCGGCGAGCGCCGTACGCCTGGTTGCCACGTTCTTGCAGTTAGGCGCGAGCCAGCCATAGCGGGGGTGTGCGGAGATGAAGGTGAGCATACGGGTCAGCGCCTGCGACGGCATCACGACATCATCGTCCATGAAGCAGACGTTATGGCCCCTGAGCGTTTCCATCAATGCCCTTTTGCCGAGGCTGAACGCACGCTTCTCATCCTGCAAGTGTTCGTAGGTACAGGTAATTTCCCGGTCGGCGGCAAGCCTGAGGGCAAACTGCATCTCCGCCCGGTTGATGATAGGGCTGGGCGCGGTATCGACGATGTGGATGCGTATTCGCTGCTCGTCCTGTAACAGTAGAGATGACAGGGCCATCGCCAGTGTCGGCTTGCCTATGGTCAGGATGCCGATCTCCAGTGTCTGGCTGCTCGGCGCGACCTCGATAGGCTCGAGCGTGACGGCGTTGATAGGCTGGGTCAGGAAAATATCGCCTGCGTTGGCGTTACTGTTGGTCAATGTTCCTCCGGGTTACGAAGTGGAAGTGCGCTTGCGCGCCCGCACAATATACCATATCCCCAGAGCGGCGGTGGCGGAAAGCCCATCGATGAGAATGTCGGTAAGGTGGAACTCGCGGCGTGGCACAAAGGATTGGTGCAGCTCGTCAGTGACGGCATAGAGCGTCGTCAGGAGAAGCCCCACCTGCCAGACATGAGCCATGAGGGCACGCGAAGGCCTGTTACCCCTGGCGAGCCAGGTTGTCCACAACGCGTGGCCAATGAGGATAGCAAGCACGCTGTATTCAATTACATGTGCGCTCTTGCGGAGGGCTTTGAAGCCAGGCGGGCCGTCAACTGTGGTCCAGGTGTTCAGCGAAGAGAAATAGAATATGACGCCCATCCATAGCAAGGCCGGACCCCATGAGAACAGCAGGTTTCGTGCAGGGACACGAGACGATTGGAGACCCTTCAT
This sequence comes from Chloroflexia bacterium, assembly GCA_038246925.1. Lineage (GTDB taxonomy): Bacteria > Chloroflexota > Chloroflexia > QHBQ01 > JADMIH01 > JADMIH01. The sequence continues at coordinate 107 of JBBRVL010000208.1, read as the reverse complement.
CTTCAACATATGCTCCTCTGAGAATAGCAAAGGCCCTGGAGAGTGTCAAGATGGGGTAGTGGGTGCTTCAGGGCTGATGCAAAGTCGATTCAGGCTTTAGCATGAGG
>JBBRVL010000207.1:0-7130 GCA_038246925.1 Chloroflexia bacterium | reverse complement strand
TGTCGTGATAAAGAGCCGCCGGTTGGTGGGGGTTCTCCCCGTAGCGTAGCGACTGTGCCTTTGTGAGACCTAGTGACATCTCACTTGGGAAGCCTCCAGCCTCGGTATCAGAAGCGGAGGTACTGGTTTCCTTGACTCGGTCAATCGTACCCAAATATTCGGCTATCAGCGCATCGTACTCAGACACGTGCTTGAACGCTTTAGCCGCGAGCTTCTGCCTAGTCTCCTGGCTCACATCGCCCTCTTCGCGCCACTCAGCAATTACGGCATCATAATCGGCTGGGTCTGACAAAACTATCACAGATGTGAAGTTCTTGGCGGCGGAGCGTATCATCGTCGGCCCGCCGACGTCTATCTGTTCGACTGCGTCCTCAAGCGTAATGCCTTGCTTCTGTATAGTCTGAGCAAAAGGATAGAGGTTCACCGCCACAAGGTGTATCTCGTTCAGGCCGTGCTCCGCTAGCTCAGCCATCTGTCCTGCATCACTCCTCTTGGCGAGTATGCCTGACAAAGCGCCGGGGTGGAGGGTCTTCACGCGCCCGCCCAATATCTCCGGGAAGCCGGTCAGGTCGCTCACTGAATGGGCATCAACGCCCGCTGCTTCCAGTCGTGATTTGGTGCCGCCTGTGGCATAGATGGTTGCCCCAAGCTCGGTCAGCGCCCTCCCTAAAGTATCAAGGTTGGTAGAGTCCGAGATGCTGACTATTGCGTTCAACCGATTTGCTGGGTTTGCTGGCATGACGAGACCTCCTGTGGGTGGCTGCATTTTACCCTACAGGAGGCCAAATTGGAAATGATGCCTGAGATGTAAGTGTTCAGACTTGAGGTGGCGATAAATTCACCGCAGAGACGCGGAGGATTTATGAAGGATCTGTGACCAGTGACCTCGTTCAGCAACGAGGCAATGATCAACCATATTAATTTCTGCGTCTCTGCGTCTCTGCGGTGAACTACAGGCTTTACCACCCCAAGTCTGAGCATTTATCTGGGACCAAGCCAAAAAGAGCCGCCGACTGAAGTATGTCGGCGGCTCATTATGAGCCTAGATGTGGCAGGTGGAAAGCCCGCGCTTTTCGAGGTACTGCTGGTGATAATCCTCCGCCTCGTAGAACTGGGACGCAGGCTCGACCTGCGTGGCAATAGGCTTTCTGTATCTGCCGTTGCTGTCAAGCTCACTCTTTGAGGCAAGCGCGGCTGCCTGCTGCTCCGGTGTGTGGAAGAAGATGGCAGACCTGTACTGTGTGCCCACATCAGGCCCTTGCCTATTCATCGTGGTCGGATCGTGGTTTTCCCAAAAGACCTTCAATAGGTCCTCATAGGATATTTTGGCCGGGTCGTATGCGACCTCCACCACTTCGGCGTGGCCTGTTCGTCCTGTGCATACATCGCGGTAGGATGGATTCTGGTAGGACCCGCCACTGTATCCGACCGAAGTCGAGACGACTCCCTGGATCTGGCGGAATGCTGCCTCTACGCCCCAGAAGCAGCCAGCCCCAAATGTTGCTTTCTCTAATGTTGTCTTTTCCATTCTTTTCCTCCAATGGTTTTCAAGCTAAAGACCTATGCCTTCTTCTCCATCTTCAAAGACGCAGAATTGATACAATAACGCAGACCTGTTGGAGCAGGACCGTCGTCGAATACGTGGCCGAGGTGGGCATCGCAATTGCTGCATAGCGCTTCGGTCCGCTTCATCCAGAGGTGGTTGTCCTCCTCGGTGCTGACATTCTCTTCCGAGATAGGCTCGTAGAAGCTCGGCCAGCCTGTGCCCGACTCGAACTTGGTGTCCGAAGCGAACAGCTCCGTGCCGCAGCAGGCGCATTTATATACACCCTCGTCATGGGTATCGGCGTACTCACCTGTGAAGGGCGGCTCGGTCCCCTTCTTGCGGGCGATCCTGTATTGCTCCGGCGTTAGCTGCTGCTGCCACTCCGCGTCAGATTTTACTATCTTGTTTTTCATGTGTTTGTTCTCCTTTACTTAATATACGTTTATAAAGCCAAAAGTGTATTGCATAACTATTACAATACTATTTCGGGGATATTACATCAAGCCATATATTTAGAGACGATTTCATAGCAGGCAAAAGGAACGTAGGGCGGATCTGTGTGTCCGCCCTTGCCTGGGTACGATCCCCAACAGGGCGGACACACGCACACAGTCCGCCCCTACGGCTCCAGCCTCTTTATGCCCTGCACGCGGTCAAAGTGGGTGTCGTAGCTGTAGACCTCCGGTCGCTTGTTGTTGAGCGCCAGAGCGGCGCTGTAAGCATCGGTGTAATCTATATTCAGACGCGTGTACAGGTCGAACGCGATGCTAAGAACGCCTTTGTTTGGTAGTTTGATGCCCGGCAGGTTGATAAGTGGCAACAGCAGATCGCGTATTGTTTCGCGGTCGAGGTTGTAAAGCTTTTTGCTGGAAAGAACGAACACTACTTCCGCTATAATCAGATCCGAGGTCCAGACGCTCACATCACCTCGCTCTATTGCTTCAATCAGGGCGAAGCAGGCGGGCGACTTTTCTGGATCATCGTTCGTCAGATGGCGTATCAGGATATTGGCGTCGAGAAACTGCATCTACCCGGATTTGGTCTCGGAAATAGACTCCTCTGCCAACCCTTCCTCAAAATGGCGGCGCAACTCTCCGAAATCCTCAGGCCGCTTGCGAGGCGTTACCGCGCCGAAAGTCATCTCGGCCACCGACCTGACCGGTTTGAGGACTGCCTGCCGGGGTGCATCATCCCCGTTTTCGACAAGGGACACCGCAACCCTATCTCCTTCCTGTATGCCCAGGGAGCGGCGTATCTCGGCGGGTAAGGTTATCTGTCCTTTTCGCGTAACAACTGTAAATAGCTCTTTAGACATGGTTCTGGCCTCATGTAGGGTAGTACCTATCTGATATAGGTACTACCATTATATCGTAATCCAACCTCTTGGTCAAGATTCTACCCCTTGAGGGGAGTAGCGAATAAGGCAGATGTAGGGGCGGACACACGGGTCCGCCCCTACAGTATGGCATCTTCTCTTTTCGTCACTCCTTCTAGCTTCGGCCCTACATTTCGTTTGCAGATTCAGCGTTTGCGGCTTTGCTTCAGCGCTTCGTTCATAAGAGGCGCTGTTAGCTGTTGGTACAAGCCGAAGAGGTATTCGACCCGGATGCGCTCCGTGTCGAAGGGCTGCTTGCGGTAGGCTGTATCGACGGCTTTATCCAGCGTGCGGTGCGCCTTCATAAGTTCCGGGGGCATGGTGTTCGGGTCGTAGAGGTCGGCGAGGGTGCTGTCGGGGAAGGCGGCGCGAGCATCGAGGATACCCTGCGCGGCTTCTGCTATGGCCTGCTCCTGGGCGGGCGTTGGCTGCGGCCAGGGAAAGTTGTTGTATACAATGCCAGCCGAATACTGATAGTCACTTTTCATTCTGCCGCAGACGTTTGCTATCCAAGCCATATGCATAAGTGATGCAAGGATACCGAACTGGTAAAGAGTGGCATCTGCTAGAGTATAGAGTTTGTTGGTTGCTATGATATTTGAGTCCAAGAAGCCTATCGGGATGTATTTGCGCCCCTCAGACGACACTTCAGGTATTGCAAGATACTTGCTCTTGGGTTGCCTGATCTCGCCGAATAGATTGGGATAACCTGCGAGCGAGCGGGTGGTGGGGCGGTTGCTCTTAAGCCGAGTCTCTTTCACCTTCGCCACCCGCGCCATAACATGTGGTAGTCTTCTTAGCTCATCAGGCTTGGCGTCTACAAGCCATAAACACCAACGTGGAATCCCATTGATAAACTCACGTGAGCCAAGTAGAGGGCGGACAAACGCCGCTGCACCTGGTTCAACCCTCAGTAGCTCGGTTTTCTCATCGTCGCTCAACAGTAAGTTCCCGCCATCGTTAGGCATGTTGCCAAAGACTATGTCAGGCACGTCACATATAGGCCGTGACCGCTTTGTGATGACGATATCCGCGCCGTCTGTGAGATACGGCGTGATGTTGGCCGCGACAAGCTCGTGCGGGTCGCCCTTGACGTTGTCGTACTCGTAAAGCAGCTTGGTTCGCGTGTCGAAGGCGGCAAAGCCTACTATCACGCAATGCACAGCCGCCTTACCCCGTGCTTCGCTGGCCCAGGCGAACGTGCGGTGGGCGAAATGTATCTTTACATGGTAGTGGTTGAATAGCTCGTGCCACAAGATGCTGACCTGCTCGCCCTGTGTGATAGAGTTGGTCGACACGAAAGCGCACACAATCGGAGTGCCCTGGATGTAGCGCGCGGCTTTGAGATACCAGGCGGCCACGTAATCGAGCACGCCCGCCCCCTTTACTCCACTGAACGCATTGTCAATATCTCTACCCTGCTCTGGTGTGCGATATTGCTTGCCGACGAACGGTGGATTGCCCAGGATGTACGAAAGTCGCTCTTTGGGTATGATGCTATCCCAATCGAGTTGCAGCGCATTGCCGATGTGGATGTGCGCCGCCGTTCGCAGAGGTATGCGGACATAGTAGCGCCCGAACGCCTCCGAGAGCCGCATGTTCATCTGGTGGTCCATCAGCCACATGGCAACCTCGGCGATGCGGGCCGGGAACTCCTCTATCTCGATACCGTAGAAGGCGTCAACATTGATGCGCGAGAGGTCGCCCACGTCGAGCGCCGCTTGAGTGCCAGGGTAAAGGGCCTTCAGCGCTTCGATTTCGAGCAGGCGTAATTCCCGATAGGCAAGGATCAGGAAGTTGCCGCACCCACAGGCTGGGTCGAGGAAGGTAAGGCCCTCCAATTTGCTATGAAAAGCCTGTAGCTTTCTGCGGTCACGTCGCACGCTCTCGAACTCGGCATAAAGGGCATCGAGGAAGAGGGGCTTCAGTATCTTCAGGATGTTCTTCTCGGACGTGTAGTGCGCCCCGATGCCGCGCCGCTTCTCCTTGTCCATCACCGACTGAAAGAGCGAGCCGAATATGGCCGGTGAGATACGCCCCCAATCGAAGTAGCACGCGCTGATGAGGGCTGCCCTCATCGCGCTGTTGAACGCGGGGATACGGAGCGTGTCGGCAAAAAGGCTGCCGTTGATATAAGGGAACTGGGCAAGGGCCTCGTCCAGCGTATTTTGCCTCTGCTCCGGCGGCGTGTTGAGCGTCTGGAACAGGAAGGCTAAGTGCAGGCCGAGGTCGCTGCCGTCTTCCCTTGTCTTTTCTTCAAGGTAAGAGTGCAGCGTATCCTTCTCGAAAATCCCTGTGTCGTCGGCAAAGAGGCAGAAGACCAGCCGTACCAGGAATAGCTCTAATTGGGGTCCAGTATATCCAGCGTCCTTGAGCATGTCATGGAGTTTGCCCATCCGCTCGGACGCTTCGATGTTGACCGGGTCCTGGTCCTTGAACTCGCGCTTCTGGTAGCCAGCGATAAAGCCGAATAGCTCGACGTGCTTATGCAGCTCCGCCAGGCTGAATTTGTGTTCGGTGTCTGCTTCGAGGTCTAAAAGCTCAAACCGCTGGAAGTCAGAGAGGAGGATGTAGCGCGGCAACTCCTCTTCTTTCAGGTTGGGGAAATAATCAAGCGCCTGGGTCTTTGCCGCTTCTAGATCAAGGCCGCCTGACTTCTGCTCGGCGAGGAGCACTCCCTTCCAGAAGAGGTCGATGCGCCCACGTTTCGCGCCTAGCTTCTTTACCGGCTCCTCGAATGATGCCACGCGGCGACGGGAAATGCCGAATACGTGGAAGAAGTCATTGTAAAAGGACTGCGTTTCCGCGTTCTCACGGGTCGCGTCCTTATATTCCTCGGAAAACTCTACTGCTCGCTTACGTATCTCATTCCAGCTAAGGGGCGGCATAATACCTCTCTCCGACTAAGATTCCGTCCGGCGAATAAATTCGCGGGCTACACAGGAGCGAAGTCCGCCTACGCGGACTGGTGGGGATAGAGTAGTCCACGTAGGTGGACTTTGCTTTCAGTAGCCTGCGAATTTATTCGCCGGACGGATGTTACAGCTTATTTATCACCAGCTTGCTTATGCTTCGGAGAGTGTCGAAGACGCCTGTGCCTTTGTAGGCGATTGCCTCGTAGGAGGGGACGTTCATCGAATTGAGGTATTTTTCGAGGACTTCGAGGGGGAGAGCGTCGGCGGCGTCGCGCTTGTTGTATTGCAGCACCATCGGGAACTCCATGAAGCGCTTGCCCTGCTGGGTGAGGTTGCGCGCAAGCTCCTGTAACGACCGCACGTTCTCGGCCAGCTTCGAGCGTTGCGAATCGGCCACGAATATTACCCCGTCCGATCCGTTCAATACAGCCACCCTGGTTCGCTCGTAAAGCACCTGTCCAGGCACGGTGTAAATATGGAAGCGCACCTGATAGCCATGTACCTTGCCCAGGTCCAGGGGGAGGAAATCGAAGAAAAGGGTCCTCTCCGTCTCGGTATCGATTGTGAGGAGGTCCCCGCGCGCCTGGCTGGGCACAGCCCCGAAGATATATTTCAGGTTGGTGGTCTTGCCCGAAAGTCCAGGTCCGTAATAGACCAGCTTGCAGTGTATCTCTTTTGCCGCAACGTTAATCAGAGCCATAAAGTCCCCTTTTAGATTTTGGATTTTGGATTTTGGATTTTGGAATCGTTGGATTGTAGCTAATCCAAAATCCAAAATCCAAAATAGGATCAGTCTTTGAATAGCAAATCTATAGTGTCTTCTATCGATGTGCGGAACGACGGGTTCAGGCCGTTGACCGCCCGGCTTCGGCGTTGAGTTTGCAGTAACACTGCTTCCAACTCAGGCGTAATCCTGCGGCTGAGGTCCTTTACGAGGCCCAGGTGCGTGCTCTTATCGAACATCACCACTACGATCCACGACTCTCCTACCATCTCGGCGAGAGTATTCTCCCTCATCCCTTGCTGAACGAGAGTGCGAAAGCCTGGGTCGTTCATCAGCCGAGCTACCTCACGCGACGTAGCAAACGTGCTTGCCAGCAAAGCGCCCAGCACTTGCAGGTCCCTCGGTAATCTATCGCCGCGCGCTGCTATAACCTCGCCGCTCTTATCGAGCAGCAGGGTAGAGTTGGCGCCAGACTCGATCAGCATCCGGTCAAGCTGTTGGCGGATGCGGGTGCTGTCAGCCTCGCTTACGATGAGGCTGAAATTAGGTCTGCCGTCGTCCTGGCCCTTG
>JBBRVL010000206.1:0-7139 GCA_038246925.1 Chloroflexia bacterium | reverse complement strand
GAATACCACCCCGATAAGGCCAAGCCTTATGACGTGCTACTTTCCCAGCTTGGCAAATTTCAATACACGAAGAAATATCCAGGTGGCGCGCCTAATCAGAAGCCGAACAACGACCCAGGCTCGATCTTCTTCAAGGAGACAGGCAAGCGGGTGGGAGGCAGCTTTCTTGAGTACTGGCAGGCTAACGGCGGGCTTATGCAGCAGGGCTATCCTATCTCGGATGAGTTTGTAGAGGTAAGTCCCCTCGACCGTAAGCCGTATACGGCGCAATACTTCGAGCGGGCTGTGTTCGAGTACCACCCGGAGAATCCAAAGCCTTACGACGTGCTGCTCAGTCACCTCGGCAGGTTCAGGTGGGGCGAGAAGTATGGTACGTCCCCGCGGCTGCTAAAGAAACTGGATAGCCATCCCATCCTGGCGGGACACTATCTCATTTGGGCAAACTCTACCGGCCCAATCATGGGGTACGATATAGAGACAGACCGGGAGTTCACAATCACAAGGATGGAGTGTTACAAGTACCTGGTGAGCGACGGACGTTACGTGGCATGGACCAAGTACTGCGGTGCAAGACATATCGAGTCTATGTGGGCCTACGATATCCAGACAGGGAAGGAGTTTGAGCTACGCACTCGTTCCACCACCCTTGAAGACGATTTTTACGTGGCAGCTTTGGTCGATGGGGTTTTGTATTATAGATATTATGCGAACAACGCCCGTGAGCGCGAGGGCCTCTATGCGCGCAACCTCTCGACCGGAGAGGAGAGGAAGGTGTCGGATAGTCCGGATTTCACGACTATTTTCGACAACGGGGTGATACTAACTGATGAGGCGAAGGCGTCCTCGTCTACGCCTCCACCCATGTATACGGCAACGCCGGGAGGCCCAGACCCAACATCCGCGCCACCCCGAGAAGAAGAGGGCGAATGGCAGCTTTACGCGCAGAAGTTGGACGGCACCATGCCGAGGACGCTGCTAGCCACAAGCAAGGGCCGATTCAGCTCATACGACGCACAGGGTGACTATATAGTATGGTCCGCCGGGTACTTGGATCCCGACCACAACATCCATGCTTACAACATACGCACCGGCGAGCAGAAGGTTATTCCCGCACGTTATGCTATTGCGTTGGCAATCCGGGAGAACCTGCTCGCGTGGACTGAGGGACTGACACCGGAACCAGGAAACGTTGGCCAACCGGCGGGTGGCTCAATCCTGGCGCACGATCTCAACACGGGCAGGAGTTGGGCTGTAGTGGAAGACAACACCAGAAATACCTTTACGGTAGGGATTACAGACCGTAAAGAGCTGGTTTATTCGGTACTCAAGCCAGGCTCCATAGAAAGAAACATCTATCTTCGGAGTCTTGATCCTGGCAGGTAAGACGTAAAAGGCTGTCGAGCCAAAGTCGATCTATGTAGCGGCTGCGCCTGCGCCCAGCACCTCGCCGTGCCGTACCTCTAGCAATGTGACATCCTCCAGAAACTTGGGGTCGAAGCCTGCTAGGTCGGTGGTGGTGATGAGGGCCTGGTATTGCTGGCCTGCCAGGGTGTTGAGGAGGTAGCCACGCCTACGGGCGTCTAGCTCGGAGAGGATGTCGTCGAGCAGGAGGATGGGGGTGTCGCCTGTCTCGGCGGTCATCAAGTCTACTTCGGCCAGCTTGAGGGCGAGGACGGCGGTGCGCTGCTGGCCGCGAGAGCCGTATGCGCTCAACTGAAGGTCGCCTAGCTGGAAGAGAAGATCGTCGCGGTGGGGGCCGAGGAGAGACACCCCCCGGCGTACCTCGTTGGGCCTCATCTCTTCAAGCTGCTTTTTGAACTCCCCGCTGATACGGGTTATGTGAGCGTCGAGATGAGGGATGCGTCCCCTAAGCAGAGAAGGATCAACCGAAGCTGTATGCTCGTCAGGAGTTAGATTGGCGAGGGCCGTATCTTCCTCCAGTTGCGCCAGCAGATCGGGCATCAGGGCTTTGCGGGCGTTGGGCGCGACATCAGAAGCGTAGGTCAGGTTGAAGCGCAGTTCAGCGGTGGGGCGGCGCTCGCGTAGCATCTGGCGGGTGTCTGCTTTGCCGTTGGTGGCTTCTGTTCCCGCTAGGAGGTGATGGACTGCTTCGGCACGGCTCGATAGACGAGTGGCGAACACTTCACGCCTGAGGACCACGTAGGCACCATGCTTCACAAGTTCCTCGTCCCAGTAGGCCATCTCCTCAGCCACATCCCGTGAGTTTGAGCCACGCCCCTGCTCTCGGATGCCTTTGAGGAGCGAGTTGCGTTGGGCGAGCACCTTCAAGTATTGGGCGAGGGTGCGTACGTAGCGGTGGTCCATCTGCGAGATGGTTACGTCCATATAGCGCCTTCGCAACGTGGGTGGGCCTGTAACGAGATCAACATCTTGAGGGGTGAAAAGCACCACGTTAGCCTGCCCGACCAGGTCGATACCGCGCCTTGCTACGCCGTTCACCTTGATGCGCTTGCGCGCCTGTGCTGACCCTGCAATCCCGCTAGGTCCGGCAGGCTCTTCATCACGCACGATGAGTATCTCTACTTGCAAGGGGCCGCGTGTGCGCTCTACCTCCGCGGTGATACGCGCGAAAGGTGGAGAGCCAAGATCGTTGGGCGCGGCGAAGTTTATCAGTTCCAGATCAGAAGAAGAGCGAGGCGAGCGGGTGGTCGCCAGCATGTAGACCGCTTCAAGCAAGGATGTCTTGCCGGAGGCGTTATCACCCTGCAGGACCGCCACGCCCGGCGGTAGTTCTAATGACAAATGCCGGTAGCTACGGAACTCGTCGAGCGTGAGGGTCTGGCAGTACATGGGGGTTACGGCTTCCAGTCAGTAAATAGGTAAAGTGCTCGCGAGCTTACCAGGAACATGCTCTACTTTCTAGCCTCCGGCGTCCCCAAGTTAAAATGCATAGCAGTGATCATCTTGCCGCCAAAGTAATCGACGCTGAGCGTACCTGGTGGCTCTCCGTACCATGGATCCGTGCCACGCAGCCCGCCATCTGTAGTGCCTCGCCACGGTATATAGCGGGCAATTAGCCAGTCGCTATGGTAAATCTCGGTCACCCACGTATCTCCAGAGGTCCGTATCAGTTTGGCATCGCTGGGTATGAGCTGGCGAGCCCGATTGCGTGCCTGCTCCATGGGAATTCCCTTATCCTCTGGCACAGTATAGCGTATGTATTCAATGGTTTTTTCCTCTGGAGTGGACTCCTTACCCTGTCGCCAGCCACCATCCCAAAAGTACACTCCGTAAATCCATTCGTCACCGCGACCTCGAAAAGGCAGCTTCTCGTAAACAGACATGGCGCGTACCAGGTCTGCCTCGCTGTGCATCTGCTCCCACTCTATCTTGTTGAGTCCCAGGCCTCCCGATGTCACCTGCGGGGTGGGGGTTGGTAGCTCTGGCGTTTCGGTAGGTGGAACAGGCATGGCCGTCGGCGGCGCTGGTGTGGGCATCTCGGTTGGTGGCACAGGGTTGGGGGTATCGGTAGGCAGCGGAGTTGCCGTCTCGGTAGCTGCAGGCACAGGCGTCGCAGTATCAGGTAAGGGTGCCTGGGTATGTGGTATTGTTGTAGCGGTAGAGGCCGCCGTAGGAGCTGTCGTGCTGGTAGGCGTGGGGGTCACGGTAGGTGGTACGGGGGCACCTCCTGTGTCGCAGCCGGCCAGGATTAGTATCCACAGGGTAGCAACAACGAAACGAATCATGGCTCGCAGTACCAAGTGTGCATCATGGCTTATAAGCAAGTAATTGCTAACGCCGGTAACGAACGCCACCCGCCGACTTGTCCTTGTTCAGCCTGCGGTTCAAGTGCAGACCTTCCAGCACGAACTCGACCGCCGCAGCCACGGCTGCCGGGTTGCCCTGTACTTCGAGCTTGGTTAGGGCGTTACGCATCCCTTTTAGCTCGGACGATTGGTGGACGTATTCCATCGCGGGCATGGTGTCGGAGATTTCGATTGAGAGGCCGTTGTGGAAGCGGGTGACTACATCATCGAAGTCGCCTACCGAGAAGCGGCGGTTCCATGCAGCTTGGACTGCGCCCTGCACCAGCTTCTCTACCAGTTTGTCCTCACGTACGTCGCCCACCGATTCTACTTCGATCTTGCCTGCTGTGGAGGCTCCCAGCGCGGGGAGGTCGGAGATGCGGGGCACTACTCGGTGCTCGCTGAGGCGGATGCCGCGCTTGAGGGCGTTGCTCATCAGGTTCTCGTAGTTGGCGATTGAAACGCGCACCGACACGCCTGAGCGTTGAGATATGTCAGGATGACGGCGGGCGAGATGCGTGATCTCGGCGATAATCTCCTTCATGTACTGCGGCACATCGACCTCGAAGCCTGGCGTGTTGAAGCTGAGGCGCTCCTGGTCCATGATGTCGATTTCCTGGTCAAGGGTAGTCGGGTAATGGGTGCGTATCTGTGAGCCTGCACGATCCTTGAGCGGCGTGATAATCCGGCCTCTGTTGGTGTAGTCCTCAGGATTGGCCGACGCTACCATGTAGATGTCGAGGGGGAGGCGCACCTTGTAGCCCCTGATCTGCACGTCGCGCTCTTCGAGCACGTTGAGGAGGCCGACCTGCACGCGTTCGGCGAGATCAGGCAGCTCGTTGATGCAGAAGATGCCACGGTTGGTGCGAGGCAGGAGGCCGTAATGTATCGTAAGCTCGTCGGAAAGGTAGCGTCCCTCTGCCACCTTGATTGGGTCAACGTCGCCTATGAGGTCGGCCACTGTTATGTCGGGCGTGGCAAGCTTTTCGCCGTAGCGCGCGTCGCGGTGGACCCACTCTATCTCGACAAGGTCATCGTGTTCCGCTAGTAGGCGGCGGCCCTCGGCGCTGATAGGAGCGTATGGGTCGTCGTTGACTTCGCTCCCTTTGATGACAGGGATTTCTTCATCGAGCAAATGGATGAGCAGGCGGGCCATGCGGGTTTTGCCCTGCCCGCGCTCGCCCAGGAAGATGATGTCCTGGCCTGAGAGTACGGCGTTCTCGATCTGGGGGATAACGGTATCGTCATAGCCGACGATGCCGGGGAAGATAGGCTGGTTATCGCGCAGTTTGCGGATGAGGTTCTTGCGCATCTCCTCTTTGACGGGAAGTGCCTGGTACTCGCTCTGCCTCAGTTCGCCGAGCGTGCGCGGCTTGGGTGATGGTTTTGCCATTGTGCGAAGTCCTTCTATAATGAGTGCTGGATGCCGGGTTGCAGGTCGTAGGGCGTTGAGCAAGGATGCTCATGCCGTTTTGCCCTCGTATTGATACTATAAGCCTTTGGCGCAGGAGGGTCAAGCGGGGACGGAACCGCCAAGTTATTTATTGTCATTCACCGCAGAGACGCAGAGGCGCGGAGTGATTAGGGGTTAGTAGCTGATAGCTGATGGCTAGGAGAAGGTGCCCAGGGCCGACCGTGTGCCTGCTATCCCGCTCACGCCTGATAATTGCATTTTGTCGAGGTAGAGCTTGCGGCGCTCTACGTCGGCAGTCCACTCAGCGGGTGAGCAGCCTGCCCAGGCGGCTAACGAGGCTTCTACATCGGATTGAGTGAACCTATGATCGAAGGTATCAGTCGCGCGGTCCCAGCTTGACAGCAAGACCGGTTTCACGCCAGGGAGAAGCCCGTCGCTGGCGTCACCTCTGCCCTTTGTGAGCATATGTACAGTGTTGAAGCGGCGTACCGATGGGCCATATGTGCCACTCACGTAAAGATTGATAACGAGGGTCAGTTGGGCTATCCACTTCGGGGGCACTTTCAGGGGGTCCGAGTTGAGGATAGCTATCACATCATCCACAGTCTCGGCGTGCATGGTAGAGCCAATCGCATAGCCCTGGTCCAGGAGCTCGAATGTCTTGTAGATGCGTGAGCCCCACAGGTAGACCGCGAGGTGGTCGCTCATTTCGTTGGCGAGAACGTACGTATGCGTCGGGTCAGCAGCTTCGTCGTGAACGAAGTCGAATGTCTCGTAGTGGCCGCGCAGATATACCCGCTTTGTGTCGGGCGGCACGAGATCGAGCAGAGCAGTGAGGGTGGTAGTCTTCCCGGCCATCGGAGGCTCGGCAGCCACAATGACAGACGCGCGGCGTGAAAGCATGGCCCAAACGAGAGCCATCAGTTGCGTATCGGTGCTCCCCGCCTCGATTATCTGCATGATCGAGAGGGGCACGGGCGGCTGCCAGTGCCAACCCCACCAGCCAAACGGTTCTTCATGGTCGTCGTCCATGCGGCTATCCCTTCGCTTATGATCGTAATGCAATTACGCCTATCTCAGTACCCTTACTTAATTATACGCAACAAAAGGAAACTTTGTGCGCTCTTTCCCTTCGCGCCGAGAGGGCTAAAAGAGAAGATGCATATTGTAGGGGCGGACCCGTGTGTCCGCCCTGTACGTTAGCCGTGAAGATCGTGGTCAGCAGAGAGGGCGGACACATAGGTCCGCCCCTACATCTTCGGATTTTGTCACTGCCTTTGCGTCTTTGTCGTAAAATCGTTCTTGCCCTTGGTTCCTTAGACTGAGCCGAACTAGCGCATCCCTATGGTATAATATTGGGCACACAAAGTACTTTATAGCAACGGGGATGGACCAGGAGAGAAAACTTAGATGATATTGCAGAGCCGCAAGTGGCGGTTGCTGATACGTGCCGCGACATTACTCGTGACAACCATCGTGATGCTTGCGTTCGCAGGCCCGGCTTCGTATGCCTTGCAAGACGATACCCCGAAGCCGATCACCGGACCTATCGAGCTTACTAGCAAAGAGGAGCCAATTGCCAACAGCTATGCAAACGCCAGGGTCCTTCCAGACACCGGCAAGGCGTTTGCGGTTGAAGAGGTGGGTGGAACCTACTACTGGATACCTGTGCGGGGTTACGACAATAAGCTCTTCATACGCACCAAGAATGTCCTCTACGCGCTGCCTGACAACTATATCCCCGGCCTCACGACCTCAAAAGAAACCTACTACGAAGGAAAGATAACCACGCTCGACGGCCAACTGACCTCCGCGAAGGTTATCGAAGAGCTTGCGGCGCGCGGCATAAGCGTCGAAAAGGGTGAAGCGATGGTGTTGCAACAGGGCGAAAAGCCGAGCACCTACCGTCCGATGGTGCCGGTCTTCCCCCTGCTTGCCTGGGTGTGGTTGGCGGCATT
>JBBRVL010000205.1:0-7143 GCA_038246925.1 Chloroflexia bacterium | reverse complement strand
GGTCGCAGGTTCGAATCCTGCCGGGCGCACTAATAGAAAATTTGACGCCCAAATAGGCCCGGAAAGTGGTCTGTGAGTAGTAGCTGTGTGTCATCTTGTTGGTAGCACAACGCTAATAGAGAAGACAAGTATAAATAGAGAGCTACCTACCGCTCCCGGCCTTTGAGCCTCGATACAACTCTGCCGCCCGGCCCCATCATATAAGGAGACCTGGAAGATTGATTGCTTCCAGGTCTCCTTATATGCCAAATATGCCAAGTCGTATTGACGGTTACTGGCAGGAACTGACAGCGGATGGTTGATAGGGTAAATGGGAAAGGGAGAAGCCCCGCAATAGCCTACTCTCCGACAGCCTTGCACCTCCAAGAAGGCGTACTTTCGACCATATGCACGGGTGACCAGAGGTCAAAGTACCAAGATCGTGGCTAGAAGTCATCTCATGAATAGCCCCCATCGGCTACATCTAACAACACTGTCATATCTTGCATAGCCTAAATATGTGCAAGATATGACAGTCTTATATACCCATTTTCTATCAAGACGGGCACGTATTTTGCTCTTTCCGTTTAACCGAGCGGCGTCGAGCCGCAAGCGTGCGGCATGTATAAATTGAAGGGAGGACCAGAAGATGAAACGCATCGAAGTAATTGTTAGGACAGTTGTAGCATTGGTCTTGCTGCCGGTTCTCACTACGGCAGTGTTCACGTCGGCAGGGGTTGCACGCGCCGCCCCGGAGCCTGGCAGCACGGCAGGGGGCAGCTTGCTCTACCCCGCCCTCCTGACGGTACTCAACACCCTGGGGGACGACACCTTCGCACTTGTCGATCTGGCCAGCGCCCTGCCGGCTCCCAACAACACCCAGCATTATGGGCCCTACACCAGCTCCTCGCCGGACTCGGGGACTTGCGGCAATGATTGGGCAGAGGATACCTTTGACCGGCACTTTACGGTGCACAACAATGGAGACGGCACCTTTACGGTCGTCGAGCAATTCAAGCGCGGCAGCTTCGTCACCAATTCGGGCTTCAGCCCGGGCGCATGTGACAGTACCGACGGCACACCGCCGGGCGTGATCACCGCAGGCAAGACTGGGTCGATGCACGGCTACTTGATTATTACCGTCGTGGGGACACAGTCGTCGCAGGATGCGGCGTGCATTGCTGGGACGCCTGCCGCGCCGTGCACCACGACAGGGTTCATCGCGACCCACTTCGCCGGGACCTCCACTATTGGGACATTCTTCTTCCACTACAGTGCGGGCGACCAGGGCCTGGTCTACCACGAGTGGAAGAACGCCTCCACCGACCGAGGGGGCAACCACGGAGATATCGCCCAGTAGCCGGACGCCCCTGGCCTGACCCGGCGGGCCGGTGCCGGTGTTTAGACGAGAGCAGGAAGAGTCCGGGCAAGCGGACTCTTCCTGCAGCCTGGGTTCAACTTCGTGCCTGCTCCTGAAAGATGTGATCACCTTCAGTGCGGGCTATTTGAGACGCTCTAACTAGAGTTGATAACTCCACCCTTTTCTAGGTATACTTCAGGCACAATAGCACGGCGTTTAGGCTTGGATACCTCTAAGTAGTAGGTCGCAGGTTTGAATCCTGCCGGGCGCACATCAGGTGCAGACGGGCAGAGTGCATCGCCTTGATATATGGTAATTCAGACGCTGGTCTCACGCGACCAGTCAATGCGTGCTGCTTCTGATAGAAGGCCCGCTAGATATTCTGCTGTGTCCTTGTCCTGACTTTGGTAAGGCAAGCCGATAATGTTAGCGTGGTCACATATATGTATAGACGGGTCGAGGTCCGGCCTTACGTCGATCCCGTCACCGACCTCGCGGATAGCTCCTACCAGTAAGCTGACAACACCGTGGCATTCGCTGAAGGTCGCGCAAAGCTCTTCCGAGGTACAAGCCTCAGGGTTGGTTACCGTGAGCCCGTCATCATCCTTGTCTTTTCTTAGGAAGACCCCGGACTTAATCTTACCACGCTTAAGAAAACGTGAATATAAGACAGCACGTGCCACACGTTCTTCATTACTTAGGGTTGTTTTTCCAGACCAAGGGATTCTTTTACGTGGTATCACGCCTGCTCAAGCCAGGAAAGTCGCCGAAGTATCGTGCTCACTTTTAAGGGTTCTTCTATGCCGTGATCTGTGCCCTCTTGGTAGTAAAGATACCCACCTTTTTCTGGGACACCTGGGATCTGCAGACGTAATTCGCGCTGACCCCTTTGCCATTCAATACGGACGCCACCCTCTCCATCCCCATAAACGTCAGCAGGTGGGAAAAGTAGCTTGTTTGCCTCTAGATAAGAATTAACTGCTTCAATTAACTCCCAAGCTTGAGTGAAGGCGTGCCAACTAGCCCTATACACACCCTCCGAGTCAGATGTTAGCTCAATCAATTCGTAGATAGCTGCTGTCACGTCCTGACGTCCTATTTGAGGCCATGCGGAGTGCGGTGCAATCTTATCCATTGTTGCCGTCGCCAAATCGGGCAAGGCAAAAGTGGTAATGGCAAGTCCACTAAGCTTCCTGTTCAACAGTTCGTAGAGGAAGCGTACATCAATAATTTGCTGTGGGTCCCTCCGGGTATATGCTTCTACGTTATGCATCATCGCGCCTCCTTGGGGAAATACAACTCCAATATGGAATCGGCTTCGTTCATTGCCGTCACAAAGAAATTACGAGTCATTTCCGCATCAAAGGTACTTTCATTTGCCTGTTCAGTGAGGGTATTTAAGTCTTGCTCAACAACAACAAAACCTGTGTTGAGGGCCTCGGCAGTGATTGACTTGCACCTGACCCAACTGTTCACACTCAACGTGGTCCCCGGGAACTGGTATACCTTATGGTTGTGTATCTCGAAATTTGAGGATCGATTGAACGGTGCTTGCTGCGCCCCTGTATTGCAAAATCTCTGTATTAAAAGTTGTGCGGCATTGGCTACTTCATGTACCCTCGTCAACACTAGAGCAAGCCGCCCAACCCTTACTTCTCCGCCCTTTACGTAATCCACGAGAATATTCACACATTCCTGTGCTGGGTCGACACTACTTTCTTCGTTCGTCTTTCTTGACCAGAGGCAATCAGTACGTGCAGGATTAGCAGTGAGCGTCCATTCTTCGTTCTTGCTCCCTAGAACAACGCGGGGTATCTCCAGTGGAGCATCACTAGGCAATGGAATTGCTTGAATCGCACCGTCGAATTTCTTTGCATAGACGGGCAAAACTCGTGACAAGAGCTTTGGCGCTGCAAATTCAGTCACGTCCGGCGTAAAGATCACTACCTGGACCGCCGCCAGTGTGAAGTCGCTGGATCTAATCGTTGATTGAGATTTTCGCTGTGTCACAGGGATTCCGTCATGACGCCTGACGATAGGATGCTGTCAGGGCCACGGAACCAAAAAGTATTAACCACATGTTAAATATACTATATATATCAAGACCTGGCTACCTATTTACGCCCTCCGACGCGAAAAGTTCCATGAGCCACAAGTATAGTCCTAGCACCGTTTGCGCCAGCAGCGAAGCCATGGCCAGCGTCGCCACATCCGTGTTGACTAGCGTCGCTACGAGCTGATAGTTGAGGTAATCTCTAGGTGACGGCACCAGCGAATAGACCTGCTCAGCCGTCAGTTCCACCTGCACCCTTATGTTATAATGCGCTTCTCAGATCGTTGAATTCCTTCTGAGAATTTGAGTCGAAAATCAACCTGGAGGAGCCGATGAAATTCTCGGAATTGAAAGGTCGGGCTGTGGTCAACGTTGAAGATGCAAAGAAGATCGGAGAGATAGACGATCTATTGCTTGAGCCGGGCACGCGCCAGGTGTCAAGCCTGAAAGTAAAGACGGGCGGGCTTTTCAGCACTCCACTAACTATAGCTATCTCCCAGCTAATGAACATAGGTCCTGACGCGGTTACGGTCAAGGTCGATACAGCCAATCCCGGCAAGGCACCCAGCGCCCCGGAGTCCTTTGAGCTAACCTCTGTTCTGGGCAATAAAGTGGTTACGGACGCAGGCACGCTGCTCGGCGAGGTCCATGATGTGCTGCTCGACCCGGTTAGCGCCGCTGTGACGGGGTATGAGGTGCGCGAGGGTGGTATCTTCGCCAAATCTCTGGAGATTTCCGCCACACCAGAGGTGCGCTATGGCGAGAAGCTCATCACCATACCCGCACCACTCCCCAGTTAGCCCAGGTCACTTTCCTTCCTGGCATGCCCCTGTTATGTGACAGGGACGTGTGTTGTGCCGCCAATTAGAACCACTCTGTGCATGTCGCGTTTTAATATGTAGAGGGTATAGCTTTGGCGTGGCCCTCCTACATGAAACGCCCTTCCTCTCATCTGGTATAATGCAACCATGCCTAGTCTGGCTATAGTGATCGTAAACTATAATACCCGCGAGCTACTCGCAGAATGCCTGCGGTCGGTATTCGCCAGCCGAACCGGCGAACTCCTGGTCCACACAATTGTTGTAGATAATGGCTCGTCGGACTGCAGCGCTACTATAGTGCGGGCTGAATTTCCACAGGCCACCCTCATCGAGAGCGACCGCAACGGCGGGTTCGGTTACGCTAACAACCTGGCTCTTCGCTGGCTCGCCCGTCAATCTACTTTTCCCCACACAGGCACCAATGGCGGATCAATGTCCGAAGTTGGGCCTGCCGATCTGGTGCAGCCTTCACGCGAGATACCTGCTGAGGGCGATTCGCCTTACAAGATGCCTTTGGATTATCTCCTCTTTCTCAACCCGGATACTGTGCTCCCCCCCGATGCGCTGAGCTTGACTGTCGACTTCCTGGAATCGAACCTGGGGGCGGGGGTAGTAGGCCCGAAGGTGATCAAGCTGGATGGCAGCCTCGACCTTGCTTGCAGGCGATCTTTTCCAACTCCGGCATCTTCATTCTTCAAGCTGACAGGCCTCAGCAAGCTTTTCCCCAGGAGCAGGTGGGTAGCGCGCTATAACCTTACATACCTGGGCGACGACGAGATAGCGGAAGTCGATTCGGTCATGGGAGCTTACATGCTGGTGCGAGCGAAGGCACTTGAGCAGGCCGGCCTCTTCGACGAGCGATTCTTCATGTATGGCGAAGACCTCGATCTTGCATTCAGGATCAAGGAGCGGGGCTGGAAGGTCTACTATTATCCGGCTGTGACGGTACTCCATCACAAGGGAGCCAGCAGCCGCAAGCAGAGTGAGCGGTCGATCCGTGAGTTCTACCGCGCCATGCATATCTTCCACCGCAAACACTACGCCCAGAAGTATAGTGGCCTTATAAATGCTGTAATTCGTACTGGTATATCGCTCAGGGGAACAATAGCACTTTTGCAAAACGCCTTCCGCCCCGCTGAGCACAAACGTGTGACATAATGGCTATTCAAGACAGTCCCAGGTCCATGGGGAGTGGGGTTCCTGATCCCCTCATACCGACTACTCTCGCGGCGAGCCACGCGCCGGTTGTCGAGCCTGCACGCCCTCCTCAGCCCAGGCCGATATCGCCTCAGGAAGCTGAGAACGCCGCACGACAGGTGCGCGACGCCAGAGTAGAGCGTACACGCAAGCTGCCAGGTGACGGACGGCACACTGACCCACTTGCCATTCCATCGCTACCACCCGCCCGTACCGCACCCGCGCGTCTTACGCCACTTATTCTCGTACTTGCCCAGATGTTCCTGGATGTGGTGATGCTGGCTCTGGCGTTTGCTCTGGCTTACTGGCTGAGGTTTGAGGCCGATTTAGACCGAAAGGTGATCGCCCCCGATAGCGCAACCTATGTAGCAATGCTCAGCACCACGGTCGGAACTGTCCTCCTGACTTTCTACTTCAGCAGGCTGTATAGCCTCAAGCGTGGGGCATCCCGCGTGGACGAGTTCTACAAGATAGCGGCGGCCGTCTCAATCGGCACTGTGCTTTCGTTGGCGACCAATTCGTTGCTGCTTGGGGAGAGGTTTAAGTATTCCAATTCGATCTTGCTGCTCGGCTGGCTGCTGGCCATCGTATTCGTAACGTCCATGAGGCTCATCTACAGCATGGTGGTGGGCGAGCTACGAAAGCATGGCCTCGATAGGTCACGGGTGCTGGTGGTTGGGAGTGGCCCAACGGCAATGGTGGTTGTCGAGCGCCTGAAGAGCCATAAGACGCTTGGATACGAGGTGGTCGGGATTATCGACGATTCAAGCGCGGAGAGTGTGCAGTTGTCGTCGGTCGGTAAAGTCCCCATCCTGGGAAATCTGCTCCGGCTCGCTGATGTTGTGCGTAAGCTGCGGGTGGACGAAGTAATCGTGGCTCTCCAGGGCGCTTCGGACAAGCAGTTGCGTCACATTATTGGCTTGATCCAGGATGAGACTGTATCGGTCAAGATATATCCCGATGCGTTCCAATTGATGACCCAGAATGAAGTGAGCGTCGGCGAGTTGAGTGGCATCCCGTTGCTCACCGTGAAGGACGTGGCCCTGCGCGGCTGGAATCGCAGGCTCAAGAGGGCATTTGACTTCGTTTTCAGCCTGCTCGTGCTTATCGTGACCTCGCCAGTTATGCTGTTGATCGCACTCGCTATCAAGCTTTCAAGTCCCGGCCCGGTCTTTTTCATACAGGAGAGGGTGGGTCTTGATGCGGCGCCTTTCCAGTTGGTCAAGTTCCGCACTATGAAAGTTGCGGTCGAAGAAGAAGCGCCGAAGCTGGGTGAGGGGATGCCGGGGTGGACTGTGCCGAACGATCCGCGCCGTACAGCTATCGGCGCGTTCCTGCGCCGTTTCTCCCTGGATGAGCTGCCGCAGTTCTTCAATGTACTGGTTGGGGAGATGAGCGTGGTAGGACCGCGCCCTGAGCAGCCTGAATACGTCAAAGAATTCGCCAAGAGCATCGAGGATTACCTGCGGAGACACCGCGAGAAGGCAGGCATTACAGGTTGGGCGCAGGTAAACGGCCTGCGCGGCGACAGCTCCATCGAACTACGCACGCAACTTGACCTCTATTACGTTGAAAACTGGTCGATCCTGTTTGACTTGAAGATTATTGTGCGTACACTTGTCACCATGCTCAGGGGCAAGAACGCATATTAGTTCGTCATTAGCAGAGAGCTTAGAATGCAATAGGGACTAGGTATGCTGCCTGACGAGCGAGTACAGACTTTCCATTGTCAT
>JBBRVL010000204.1:0-7150 GCA_038246925.1 Chloroflexia bacterium | reverse complement strand
CGGTGGGCTACATCCTGGCAGTTTTGAAAGGCGTTCTTATATTACCGTCCAGGAAGTATGCTTTCCCCGCCGATGAGCCGCCCCACATCGAAGACGGTGATAATAGCCATCAGCGCCAGCAGAACCACCATTCCAGCAAAGTGTACCATGCCCTCTTTTTCGGGCGCGATTCTACGTCCACCACGTAGTAGCTCGATAAAGATAAAAAGCAAGCGACCACCATCAAGTGCTGGCAGAGGCAGGAGATTTATCATAAAGAGCGATATGCCGAGGAGCGCGGTGAGCGTGAAAAGGCCGTTCAAGCCACTCTCCTGGGCGACTTCGCCGGTCAACTGGGTAATACCAACTATACCTGTGACCCCCGCGCCCTGGGCGCTACCTTGAAGCGCCTGCCCGATGCCCCTCGGGATACTAGAGATTACCTCCCAGGTATTACCGATTGCTTTTCCAAGGGCTTCAAACGGGCTGTAATAAACCATACGGGTAGGGATGTAATAGCCGAAACCGAACGACCTCAACCCACCCTCACCGGAGCCGGTCAACTTAATCAGCTCAAGACGCTTACCGTCCCGTTCAAGAGTAATCGGTACAGGCTCACCACTTCTCTTGCCTTTATCGAGCAGATCAAGCGCCTGTGGAAGATTTGTAACCTCAATGCCATCTACCGCGACTATCCTGTCACCCGATTTTACACCTGCTTTGTCGGCCAAACCCCCCGCGCTAACCCCATCTATCTGTGCAGGACTGACCCAGGGCGCGAGGGCTATTCCAAGAGGAGGATCGCCTTTGGGTGTAATGGTGAGGGTGACGTTTCTTCCGTTGCGCTCTACCACGTACTCGGTTGCCTTGCCAATGTTCGCTCTGCTCAGAGAGCGGACCTCGTTGCTGGTCGAAACCGGACTGCCTGCGATTGAGATAATCTTATCGCCCGCCTGCATCCCGCCCGCAAATGCAGGACCCGGCTCCTTAACGCCACCTACCGTGCGCTCTACAGTTACGCTGCTGATCCCCGTATCAGGGGCATTTATCTCACGTGTGCCAGCCACCGACATACCTGTAAAGATGATCAGGGCCAGCAGCAGGTTCATCAATGAGCCCGCGGACAGCACGATAATGCGCTTCCACGCCGGGGCACGGCCAAACGACTTCGGATCGTCCGAGTCGCCATTCTCCCCTTCGATCTTCACGAAGCCGCCTATGGGCAGCCAGTTCATCGAATAATCGATACCGTTACGGCGTATCGCAAACATCCGAGGCGGAAACCCGATGCCAAATTCCTGCACCTTGATCCCCAACCAGATGGCCGTCAAAAAGTGTCCAAGCTCGTGTACTACAATCAGCACACCCAGCACAGGTACCACCCATAACCAATTCATATCCATCTATCTATATCTCCAAGCTGCTATTGCGTATCGCGTTCTTACAGGCCCGTACTAAATAAAACGCTTCGCTCTAAGCACTTCTTACTTCAACAAGAATCCACCGACCACAGACCACCTACCACTGATCACTGACTACTACAATGTAATACGTAGAACGTATCACACCAGTTCCATAGCTGCTTGCCTGGCCCAATTATCGGCCCATTTTATCGCTTCGATATCAGGCTTCGCAATCGCCACAGAGCCATGCTTATTGAGCACGCTCTCTATTATACCAGCAATATCTCCAAATCGGATGCGCCCATTGAGAAACAATTCAACAGCAATTTCATCGGCGGCGGCCATTGCGGTGGGGTAAGTACCACCGGCGCGTCCCGCCTCAAACGCTAACGACAAGCATCTGAAGCGTTCAACATCAACAGGCTCGAAGTGGAGAGCACCGAGCGCCGCCCAATCTGCGCGCGGCATCACCTGGTTGGCGTACCTCTGAGGATGTGTCAGAGCATACTGAATAGGCACCCGCATGTCCGGTATGCCCAGCTGGGCTTTGGCCGAGCCGTCAACAAAGCGCACCATCGAGTGGATAATACTCTCCGGGTGTACTACCACCTCGATCTGGTCGAATGGCACCCCGAAAAGCCAATGTGCTTCTATTACCTCCAACCCCTTGTTCATCAGGCTGGCCGAATCGATTGTCACTTTCGCGCCCATGCTCCATGTTGGGTGGTTGAGCGCCTGCTGAGGAGTAGCCCCGGCTGTTGCCTCCCTGTCCCACGTGCGAAACGGCCCGCCGGACGCTGTCAGCACCAACTTCTCTATACTCGGCCATGAGCCACTCGCCCCACGCTCCGCCGTTGTGTCAGGCTCTTCAGGCTCACCCACGAGGCACTGCCAGATGGCGCTGTGTTCGCTGTCTATCGGGCGAATACGTATCCCCTTACGCTGCGCGAACCCTGTGACGATCTCGCCCGCCATAACCAGCGCCTCTTTGTTGGCGAGCGCGACCTCTTTGCCCGCTTCCAGTGCCGCAAGCGTTGGCGCGAACCCGGCGTGCCCAGTGGTTGCCACCACTACCAGATCGACATCCGGGTGGGTGGCAAGCTCTACCATGCCTGCTTCACCGGAGAGAAAACGCTGCCCCTCCGCACTCCCTGGTGCCGCCGCGTCCTCGTCCGCCAGCGCTAGCAGAAGTGGGGGCCTGGGCAGAGATGCCGCCTGCTTCAGCAGCAGTTCTCTATCCCGCCCCGCTCCCATGCAAATTACCCTGAACCGCCCCTCCAGTTGCTGTATCACATCGAGCGTCTGCCTGCCTATAGAACCTGTAGACCCAAGCAAAGCTATGCGAGTCGGTGATTCAGAGTTTTGAGCTTTGAGCTTATTTTGCATGACGGAAAAAGCGTCCTTCCCGGTCGATTCGCACCTACCTGAGCAGGCTGATAGGCAAATATAGGGCCAGGGAAATAATCAGAGGGCCGTGGCTTAGGTCTACTAGAGATCGCGCTATCGGATTCGCCCCGCTTTGCGCCCCGGATGCAGCCTCAGCCATGCGCCTGGTCAGGTGGCTCAAAAGCAGCCCCGCGCCAATCAGAACACCGACTACCGCCCCGAAGAATAAGAGCCACCCGGGCAGCATCGACCTGTTGAACTGCGTAAAGCTGAGAAGTGCGACTGAAGTTACCGTCGCTAGCAACAGAGGAGCAACATAACCACGTAGGAGACCTCGCACTGGCTGGCGACCGGAGCGGCCAAAGAGCAACATCAGGGCTTCAAATAGTAAAGGCGGTCCAACTGCTACGATGAAGAAGACCGGCAGCCCAAGACTACTGACAAGCACCCACATGGCCTGGACGCCGAGCGCCACATACAAAGCCACGCCGGTGACAACTGCCCAATCGCGCATCGCCGCTCCCAGATCACGTCTTCCCAGGTGTGGTACCAACGTAAGGGCAACCACCGCGCCAAGCAGATCGATCATACCTGGCGTGCCCTTAACGAGTGCAATTACAGCCACCGCCATGTACGCGCCCGTTGTGAGGCCGGCCCAGGCTAACCGCATAGGACTTTGACCTTCAAACAGGTTAGTGGCCGCGATCCCTGATAGCAGACCTCCCCATACAAGCAGCGTAACAGGAACGAGGGCAAACACAAAGCTGCCCGGTAGAGGCAGGCTAAGCGACATAAGCAGGAAAAGGATAAAGGCTATAGTAAGCCTTCGCGCGAACTGTCGCCAGGTTGGCCTAGAGGGTTCAGGCCTGGCGGCCTGTGATCGAGGCATACTCGCCCCTTGCATAATAAGAGCCGAAACTGCCTACTGCACCGCTGCGGGATCGGGGCGCACTGAAGACGAAGCCTGTGCGGGTGCGTCCGCCTCTTCGCCCGACGCCTCGCCTTCGGCATATTCCAGATGCTCGTGTGGGAGGATGCCCCCGAACTTGCGGTACCTGCGGCTATACTCCGCCAGTGCCTCGTAGAAGGCATCTTTATCGAAATCGGGCCAGGTAGTCGGTGTCGAATAATATTCCGCATATGCGGCCTGCCACAGAAGGAAGTTACTCAGGCGCATCTCCCCGGCTGTCCTTATAATCAGGTCCGGGTCAGGCATGCCGCCTGTGTCCAGTCTCTTCGTAATCGCTTCCTCTGTTATCTCCTCTGGGCGAACTCCCTCTGCCAGCATCTTGCGGACCGCCCGCACGATGTCGTCACGCCCGCCATAGTTGAAGCAGACGCTCAGTATAAGGCGGCTGTTGTTCTTCGTGGTCTCCAACGAATAGCGGATAGCGTTCTGGAGGGCGATAGGCACGTTCTCCATGTGCCCCAGGTGCCTGATTTGTACGCCCTCGCGGTCAAGCTCCGGTGTATCTCGCTCGATCACCTCGGCCAGGATGCGCATCAGCCCCTGGACCTCGCTGTCAGGCCTGTTCCAGTTCTCGGTCGAGAAGGCATAAACCGTCAGGTACTTGACGTCATTTTCGACGCAGGCATGCACTATACGCCTGATGTTCTCTGTCCCCGCCCGGTGGCCCATCAGCCTCGGCAGTCCACGCTGGCGCGCCCACCGCCCGTTGCCATCCATAATGATAGCAACGTGGTTGGGTCGTGTCTCCAGTGGGGGCCGTTTTTCAGTCATAATTCCAGGTGCCTGTACGAATTATGAATTATGAGTTCTGAATTATGAATTAGAAGGCAGTTATTCAATTCAAAATTCATAATTCAGAACTCATAATTCATAATTCGTATTAGACTTCCATTACCTCCGCTTCTTTGGCATCGCCCATATGCTCTGCCTCGCGGATATATTTATGCACTATCTCTTCGATCTTGTCACTACCGCGCTTGTGCTCGTCCTCGGAGATCATTTTCTCGGTTTCCATCTCCTTAAGATCGTGCAGCACATCGCGGCGAATATTGCGGATAGCAACTCGCCCCTCTTCCACCTTGTGCTTGACCTGCTTGACCATATCGCGGCGGCGGTCTTCGGTGAGGGGAGGAATAGGAATCCTTATCACGCGCCCATCGTTAGATGGATTGAAACCCATGTCACCCTTCTGGAGCGTCTTCTCGATGATGGCAAGAGTACCCTTGTCGAACGGCTGAACCACCAGCAAACGAGGCTCCGGGGAGTTGATAGTCGCAAGCTGGTTAAGGGGAGTAGGCGTGCCGTAATACTCGATAGGCAAGCGGTCTATGAGAGCAGGCGTCGCCCGTCCCGTCCTGATACTCAGCATATCGCGACGCAAAGCCTCAACAGCCTTCTTCATGCGGTCTTCCGCATCCTTATATACTTCCTCGAGCATAACTTCCCCTTCGGTAATTATTAATTATGAATTACAAATTACGAAGGGGGGGTTCTCATAATTCGTATTTTTTAATTAATAATTCATAATTAACTAACGACTGTGCCCACCGGCTCGCCCATGATTACTCGCAGGATGTTGCCCGGTGCCTGCAAGTTGAATACAACGATGGGGAGATAATTCTCCATAGAAAGAGCCATAGCGGTAGTGTCCATTACACGTAAGCCCATCTCTATAGCCTGCTTATAGCTCAACGTGTCAAACTTGGTTGCCTCTGGATTGGTAAACGGATCATCAGAATAGACCCCATCAACCCGATTCTTCGCCATGAGGAGCACTTCGGCTCCAAGCTCAAGGGCGCGAAGCGAGGCAGCGCTGTCGGTGCTGAAATAAGGGTTGCCTGTCCCGGCAGCTAGAATAACTACGCGACCTTTCTCCATATGTCGCATCGCCCGTCGGCGGATATAAGGCTCAGCCACCTCGTGCATGGCGATAGCCGATTGCACGCGGGTATGCACATCACGCTTTTCCAGAGCATCCTGCAAGGCAAGGGCGTTCAGCAGGGTGGCAAGCATACCCATGTAGTCGGCCTGTGCGCGGTCCATCCCTTTGGCCGAAGCCGCGATGCCACGCCAGATATTGCCGCCCCCAACCACAATAGCCATTTGCACGCCATGTGCAACGACATCCTTAACCTGGTCGGCTATGCCATTTACGATATCAGGATCAATCCCCGAACCTGCTTCACCGGCAAGCGCTTCGCCGCTCAACTTGAGGAGGACTCGCTTATAGCGAGGCTGTGAGCTATCATCTGAGCGCACTGGACGTGTGTAGCTCATAGAGACGCTGTCTACCCCTCCATTCGACCCATTGGGGATGCTTGAGCCGTTGCCGTTGCTATGCTCTGTCGATTCCACGTTGGCGCTGCCTCCTGCTATGCTCTTAGCTTGCCCTAGTCTATCAGGTTTAGGTCTGAAAATCAAAGCGACAACCGATGTAAGTGTTCAGAGTTGAAATTCACCGCAGAGGCGCAGAGACGTAGGGATTAATATGGTTGGTCGTCTCGTTGATCTTCCCTAATCCCACATGCTCCGGTTATGTCAGGTAGCCACGCACGGACCCTTCATAAGATCCTCTGCGTCTCTGCGGTGAACTACAGACTTTACCTACCCCTATCCTGATTATTTTCCCAGTCTTTTGACGATTGGGGTAAGCAAAGCATTACAAAAGAGGCGAGACACAAGAGATTGCCTCGCCTTACATAGTACTAACCTTCCGGCTGCTCCGATGCTCCATCGTCGTCCGGGTTAGCCGTAGCGCTTGCTCCGACCTCGAAGCGCTTGAACTGGCTGACCTGGATGTTCTCACCGACCTTACCGATTGTTTCCTTAACCAGGTCGCGGATCGTCTTTCGCGAGTCACGAATATACTCCTGGTTGAGGAGCGCGCTTCCGTCTCCGTCGGCCCCATCGAGAGTACCGACCGACTGCGGGTCCATCGAAGCAACCTGCATGGCGATCTCACGAGCCAGAGTGCGGAACTCATCCGTACGAGCGACAAAGTCGGTCTCGCAATTGACCTCGACCAGCGCGCCGATGCGACCACCGGTATGTATATATGATTCGATAACTCCCTGGGTCACTGCTCTACCTGCCAGTTTCTGGTGCTTTGAGAGACCCTTCTCGCGCAGGTTCTCGATTGCATTGTCCATATTCCCCTGGGCATCCTGTAAGGCCCGCTTGCAATCCATGACACCAGCGCCCGTCTTCTCACGCAGCTCTTTTACCGCTGTTGCCGAAATATCCAATGTAATTTCCTCCTGTCAAAATAGTGCTTTCAATAAGTAGTCGGTAGCCGGTGGGGAGTATGCGGGGCGGGAGTACCTTACCAGGTCTGTCCCCCCGCGAACCACGAACATAGTCGAAAACGTTTCTTAGGGGTGTGGGGGTAAGAAGTTAACGCCGGGGGGGCTTG
>JBBRVL010000203.1:0-7157 GCA_038246925.1 Chloroflexia bacterium | reverse complement strand
TCTTATCGCGCAGGGCGGCTGCCTTCTCGAACTCTAGCAGCTTGGCTGCGGACTTCATCTGCCCTTCAAGGTCCTTTACCATGCGGGCGATCTCGTCTCGGTTGAGGTGGATTTCGCCTGTGGGTGAGATAGTGTACTCGGCCTGGGTCTCGGCGACGGCCCTAATGCGGTCGGTGAGGTCGCGCACTTCCTTCTGGATGGAGGCAGGCTCGATGCCGTGCGCGAGGTTGTGCGCGATCTGTATCTCGCGCCTGCGGTAGGTCTCCTCTATAGCCCCTTGCATCGAGCGGGTTACAACATCGGCATACATGATGACGTGGCCCTCGACGTGGCGGGCGGCTCGGCCTATCTGCTGGATTAGCGCGTCGCGGGAGCGCAGGAACCCCTCTTTGTCGGCGTCGAGGATGGCGACCATTGATACCTCAGGAAGGTCTAGACCTTCACGCAGGAGGTTGATGCCTACCACCACATCGTAGATACCGAGGCGGAGATCGCGCAGGATTTCTACACGTTCGATAACCTCTATCTCGTGGTGGATGTATTGCGCCCGGATACCCACTTCCTTCAGGTAGTCAGCTATTTGCTCGGCGAACTTGGTGCGCATGGTGGTAACGAGGGCGCGCTGTCCCGCGTCGACACGCATCTTGATCTGCTCTACGAGGTCGTCTATCTGCCCATCGGTCGGCTTGACCTCTATAGAGGGGTCTATCAGGCCGGTCGGACGGATGATGAGGTCGGCTTGTTGCTCGCTGTGCTCGTACTCGTATGGGCCGGGCGTGGCGCTGACGTATACCGCCTGGTTGACATGGTGCTCGAACTCCGGGAAGGTGAGAGGACGGTTGTCGGCAGCAGAAGGGAGGCGGAAGCCGTACTCGATCAGGGTAATCTTGCGTGAGCGGTCACCTCCTGACATGCCTCTTACTTGAGGTAGCGTGATGTGCGACTCGTCCACCATCAGGAGCCAATCATCAGGGAAATAGTTTAGTAAAGTCGAAGGTGTCTCACCCGCCTGCCTGCGCGACAGGTGACGCGAATAGTTCTCCACGCCTGAGCAATAGCCCGTCTCTTGCAGCATCTCCAGGTCGTATTTGGTGCGCTGCTCAAGGCGCTGGGCTTCAACTATCTTGTCTTCGCTCCTCAGCTCGGCCACGCGCTCGACCATCTCGGCCTCGATGTCCTGTATCGCGGCTGCCAGCTTCTCTTCGGAGGTGATGAAGTGCTTGGCCGGGTAGATACTCGTCTCGGCGCGCTCGATAAGCACCTCGCCCGTGAGGGGGTCGAACTCAAGGATGCGCTCTATCTCATCGCCCCAGAACTCGACGCGCAGGCCCATCTCCTCGTAAGCAGGCATCAATTCGAGGGTGTCGCCACGCACTCGGAAGTTACCGCGCACAAGCGATTGGTCGTTGCGCGTGTAGTGCATGTCAATCAGCTTACGCAGAACGGTATTGCGCCTCATGCTGCCGCCCTTCTTGAGCGGGAGCACTATCTTACCGTACTCCTCCGGCGAGCCGAGGCCGAATATACAGGAGACTGATGCGACAATGATCACATCTTTACGCTCGAAGAGGGCGCGCGTAGCCGCATGACGGAGCTTATCTATCTCCTCATTGATATCGGCGTCTTTCTCGATATAGAGGTCGCTCCGAGGGATGTAGGCTTCGGGTTGGTAGTAGTCGTAATAGGAGACGAAGTACTCTACCGCGTTGTTGGGGAAGAAGTCCTTGAACTCCTGGTAAAGTTGAGCGGCCAGCGTCTTGTTATGAGCAAGGACGAGGGTAGTCTTCTGGGTGGCCTCGATCAACTTGGCCATGACATAGGTCTTACCTGTGCCGGTTGCTCCCAGGAGCGTCTGGTGCTTGTAGCCCGCTTCGATGCCTTCTTCTAGCTTGCGGATTGCCTGGGGCTGGTCGCCCATGGGCACGAAGTCTGATACTACTTGAAACTGTGGCAATTATACTCTCCAATGGCTCTGAAATGAATGCTTAACTACAGGTAATTATACCATTATATTGTTGACATCCTATGTCAGGATTGGCGTCGATTGCTGGAATAACGAAGCTGTTGCGGCTACCGTCCTTACTAGGAAAGAAGTGTTCGAAGGTTGGCACTGAAAATGGCCTTCCAAGTCTCTATGAACTCTTGGTTGTCCTCATCAAAGACTTTCAGCTCCGCTGCCGCCATGGAGAAAACCAGCGCATCTACTGCGTTCAGAGCCTCACGATCTTCACTGGTGAGACTGCTTAGCAGGAATCTCTCATAAAAGGGGTGGTCTCCATTCCAGTCAATGAAGATTGTTTTGCCGTGCTGTTCAGCTGCATAGATAGGTCCACCTTTGCCGAAGTTGGCTACCCTGAACTTGACCACTCCTAGCCGAGTTTCGTTGTTCTCGCTAACGCTACTCACCTCAGGGTCTTCCTTCGTGGTGTTGCGTGCCGATGGTTTGATCAGCAGACCTGACTTGCTGTCTATCAGCTTCTCAGCGCTCGAATGATCTAGACGCTCTGTCTCAGACAGTATAATCTTCTTCTTAAGCTGCTTGCGTATGGACTTTATACTCGGCCCGACTAAGTCATCAAGTTGGTTTCGAATACTTTGAACGGGTTTTACATCCCGTTTTGTGAACTCGATGCCCATGACATCATCAAGGTGACCGGTGATGAATAGTTCACCACGAAATCGGATAAAGTCAGGATGTCTGCTTAGTGTATCTAATCCTAGTAACTGGCCGCCGGCGATCTCCCTGTTGTTCCGGAGTACGTAAAAGCCAGAGTGCTGTACGTTATACCCCTTCTTCCTGTTCTCTTGTGCACTACCAAAGTCGGGCAATATCACTAAGCGTACGTGTACAGGCTCCCGTAGTTCGTTGCCCATTGCATCCGTGTACTTCAACTCAAAAGCTTCGTTGGTGTGAACCTCGGCACCATCCTCTAGGAACAGAGGATCATTGACGGGAACTTCCGCGCCGTTAACATAAAAACTCCGCCCCGCACGAATGAACGACCTATATACCCGCCCGATGTGGTTCGCTAAAGTCTTCTCAAATGCCTTCTCGGAGGCTCCACTATAACGCACCTTGAAGCCATCAGTTTTCGTAATTTGCACTACTGTGCCAGAGGTCGAATCATTTGTTGCCTCGTTGAATATCTCTTCTTCATCGGCGCGTGCTGGGCCGAAGTATTGTTTGACGAATCTATTCTCCTCAACCATGTGGTCTATGTCAGTAATGTTGACCAGAGTGCTTCCAAGTACCGTTTTCGTCATGATCGTCAGCCTGCGACCGAGACTCAGAGAAGCTGTCACTAGGCCCATGCCGAAGCGTCCCAAGTCGGTCGCCGGATTGCGTGGCACCTGTCCACCGAGTCTTGACGCTCGATCAAGCACATTCTCATTCATGCCGACGCCATCATCAGCAACCTGAATGGTGAAATCAGCGCTATCCTGTGCACGCACTATAGAGACCCAGATGTGTTCGGCATCTGCATCGAGCGAATTGTCAATCAAGTCACAAATAGCACTCAAATTGTCATAGCCCAGGTAACGCAACGAGTCCAAGAGCTTTCGAGCATCAGGCGTATTGTCAAGCCTCATGTCGGCTCCTCGTTTCAGGTCAGTAACCATCTTGAGTTCCTCCTATCCTCAGTTTATGAGCTAATTGCTAGCTTGGCACTACGTCGGTGCCGCCATTCTTCTAACGTTTCTTTCGAACGCATCGAGTGCAGCAAATCAGCAGTCTGCATCAAGCGGTCGGCGCTTACTACACGCCTGAAGGCAGACACAGCATCTCGTCCACCGCGGATGGCTTCAATAAGTGGAGCCAAAAGTTTCATATCCTGACTTTTGACCTCTTGGAGTACAGTAGGTATTTGGTTTGGTGTGCTTGTAGCAATTGCGACTGCAAGTTGGCTCGCAGCGATTAGCACACCGGGCGACAGTTCGTCAGGTGCGATGCCTCTTATCATTTCCTTTTCCAGCTGATCGACCTCATTCAGGAAAGCGATGGCCAATGGACGTATCTCACTGATGCTTGCACCCTTCTTGTGCTGACGTCCAATCTTCCCCGCCTTCAGGCTCTTGATGTACCTCGTTGCAGAAGTGGCATCTGGCTCCCTAAGCAGCGCAACTACATACAGGTAAGTCTTTCTGTCCAGGCCCTCTCGCTGCCCCTTCAGAAAGGGTAAGGCTTCGCGAAACACGGTATAGTTGGATAGCCCTTCGACGAGTTGCTCAAGCTCTTCACGGTTATCCCAGCCTCGTCGCACGACTAGTGCATACCTTAGCTGGTTGCGGGTCATGTAGCTCATCCCCTGGATTTGCCAGAGCAGCCCATCAGTAGGGTTGGGGACATGGGTGAGGAGTACCTCACCCATGTCCCATGTAGTTAAAACCTTCTCAACCGGCGATCCACTTCTCCACCTGTTATTCAGCGGACCTAGTTCTGCAATTAAGGGGCCCAAGTTTACGCTAGTCCCTTCGGCGTTGTGTGATAACTTACTCATTCGGTGAGTCCTCCCTCTGGCCGTTTGCAAAATACTCTTGCAGGGTGCTCAGATGAGGCCTCAGGGCTTGCTCCAGCCGACATGTGAAATCTACCTGCTCGTCAAACAGCTGGTCACGCTGTTCGGGCTGAGAGTGATACTTCAGATAATATTGGTCTTTATAGTGTATGGATACGGTCATTGCCAGGTATCCACACAGGCGCTCATTGAACTTAGGCTGACCTTGTCGCGTGAACTGCATTCTCTCCTTGAAGTGCTGGTGGTTGGTGTTGATTATGATGATGCCGTCCACGAGATGGGAACGCCTGACCCGTCCCTCACTGTTTGGGGGTAAGTCCCTGAAGCTGATGTCGAAGCCTGATCTTTTCCTGGGCCTGCCAAGGGCCTGGCTCGGGTCGTCCTCTATCTGACCTCCTCCGGTGCGGTGGCCGTTGGCTGGGCCGTCTGCGTCAGGACTAGGTCCATCTGTATCACCTTCGCCCATACCACTGTCGCCACCCTTATCGGTAGAAGTATCATTAATAGGACCGCCTTCACCTCCGGTTAACGCACTCCCGCCATCCGCCTGCTTACCCGTCTCGTTGCCAGCCACCAACTCTGAGCGGAGCCGCATTTGATCTTCGTGAGCCAGATCTTTGAGTACGTCGCGCAGGACATCCTCAAGGCGAGCGAGGGAGGTGTCGCGGTGAGCTTCGTTCAGGTTGTCTAGCATTTCCTTGAGGTTCGCCTCAAGGCCAATTATCTCCTGATACAGCTGGGTGCGACCTGCTGTCCGTTGAAAGTCATCACGGGTAATCACCGGCTTCACGATCTCCCCTACTTCAATATAGCCGAGAAGATGGGGATGCCCCCAAACGCCAGTACGATAAATTGACTTACTTATGAACGACTTGATCTCGGTAACTTCGTTGATCCTGCGTCCACGGGCGAAAAATCGAACTTTCTGGCCGGGTACTTCCACAGTCGAGACTTTGAGGCGTACCTCAACAAGATATAACTGGTCTCCGTAGTCGAGATACAGTGTCTCCTCGATATCCGTCCCACTCAGTTGCCCGTAGTCAAAGGGCTGGCACAGTTGGACCTCGCCTCCCAATTCGGTCACCGTAATCATCAAGTTGGGCCTGGAGAGCAAACGCTCGAAATGCCTCTCGATCTCCTTCTTGACTGATGCAGCGCTAACAGCTTCGAACCACTCTACGTCAAAAGGTCCGATGACTACCTCAGTACCTGTAGTTGTGTCGGTAGGGAAGTCGCCATGAACTACTGCTGGCGGCGCAATATTGTCACGCTCATCTCTGCGTAGATCAAGTTCAAGGAAATCGCCGTCCTTATGCTTTGTTCTGAAGCGTATGGAGGGTGCAGCTGCCCTGAACGAATGGACCCCAAACCCGAAGCGACCATTTACCCACGTCAGGCCCTTCTTTGTTGAGTCTCCGACGTTCTCCACAATGCGTATCAACCGTTCCACACGCATACCGCGACAGTTGTCGCGGATCGTCACAAGACGACGGGCGGAGTCGATGATTACTTCGATACGTACAGCGTGGGGGTATGCTAGGGCGTTCGCCTGGTAGAGTTCTTCGGCATCGTCAAGTGCGTTGTCTACGAACTCCATAAGTATTCTCTCACTGGACTCATAGCGCCTGGCTATCTCGTTCAAGAGTGAGAGTTCGTCTGCTATGCGGAGCGTAAGGGTCTTTGCGTTGGTGCGCTCAATAGCCCTGTCGATTGCAGACTGAGACCGGGGTGTGAATGTGGATACCATGTGTTTAGCTCCTTTTTTGAGCTCTCACGACTGGCGTGAAAGCAGAGTAATTTAGTGTCGCCGCCGACCGACCCTGAAAGTAGCAAACAAAAACGCCTCGGCGGAGTGACCCCGCGAGGCTATGACAGTATGCACATATGATCGGCTTTTCTCCTGGCTCTTGATGTCGAGAGTCAATCCCAACAGGCCCGGAAGCTTAACCAGCTATTCATTTGTGGTACACTGTCAAACCACTGAGGTCTAACGTACCCACATTATACATCGCCTTGATGCTGTTGTCAAGAGACTGACCAAGCAACCTATGAAGCTAACCACCTAAGATTATTGCTTGTATCTCTCGTCAATACCGTCACCAATCTCCCTATGGCCTGGGGCTGGTCTCCCATAGGCACGAAGTCTGATACTACCTGAAATTGTGGCAACTATGCTCTCCGATGGATCTAGAAAAGAATACTTAACTGCCACTAATTATACCATCCTATTATTGACATCTTATGTCAGGATTATTGCCGCACTTGTAAAGCAGAAGGCGTTTACATAGACCTCGTCATGCGTTACTTGTCTTTGTACCCAAGCTCTCACGGTCTGGTTGCAGGGCGTAGGCGACGGCTTCCTCCGGCGTCATCTCCTCCCCGTTGGCCCATGCTTCGGCAAT
The DNA here is from genome assembly GCA_038246925.1 of Chloroflexia bacterium. Taxonomy (GTDB): domain Bacteria; phylum Chloroflexota; class Chloroflexia; order QHBQ01; family JADMIH01; genus JADMIH01. The sequence goes on along the minus strand of JBBRVL010000203.1, from coordinate 238 downwards.
CTCCTGGTTAGTAGTTGCTGCCTCTCGTAGTGAACTGATGGCAGCCTCGAACTCACCCCTGTCGAACGCTTCCATGTGATAGTTTGAGACCCGGTGTATCGAGCCGCCTGCTCCGAAGAGCATGGCCGCCCGCTCTTTATCGGACCTGTAGTATGCGACGAGGCCGAAGCCAGCAATACATGAAGCGGCGCTAACCGTGTCACCGCTTTCAGTGTAGAACCTGATAGCGTTCTTGAAC